>CBFGVN010000083.1:0-10634 GCA_965651845.1 uncultured Chryseobacterium sp.
ATCCATCACCAAAAGATCCAAATGATAAGCCTTATCTACCAAGACATGAGCATTTTTGAGCTTGCATTTTGCCTGCACTAAAATATCCCAATCTTTTCCTTCTAATTCGTTCCAGCGTTCCACAGGAAGCCTTCCTCTGCTTCCGAAAAGAATAATCTTTTCTACGGCAGTAATTTCATTAATCTTTTCCTTTAAGGAGGTGAGAATATAAGGCAGCACTTTATCGTGCTGCCAAATAGACTCGGTTTTTACCCGGCTCATGATTACTTCATTATAAATTAATAGTGACTCATCAAGAGTTATATCAGGAATTTGCTCAATGGAACTTTATCCAGATATTCCGTTTCAGGAATAAGCTGTCCATTTTTATCCAAAATTCTCTCACGTCCATATCTATTGTACTCAGGGGTGAATATTTTTAATGTTGAAGCAGCCAGGTCGACTGAGAATCTAAGCATATCATGCCCGTCATCTCCTCCCGGTTTTTTAAAGGTAAAAGTTGGGATCATACTGACATTGACTTTAAATGTAATGCCATCATTCTCTAAAGTATAAGCTTCTACTCCTTCAATAGCAGAAATTTCATCAGCTAAAATCTTGTGAATTTTAACTACAGAATCACCAGATGCCCATGATGCATCTCTATCAATTGTAATTGTATTACCTAAGCATTCATAAACTCTCGGAAAGGCCGACATATTGTCAAGTGTTCCTATAGTAGAAGAGTTGGTATCCAATCCGTTAAAACTAATTTCAATCCATTTGTTGGCCGGCTGACCAATTTGATTGTTGTTTAATTCAAAATTACTGTCACACATTTCTCCAAGGTTATCGTCAAACTTCACTCCCGGTTCACAGTTGCAAGGCAAAGCTTTCTCTACTTTTAAACCGATAGAATCTGTCTGAAGAATCGTTAATGAAGTTGGAATTTTCTCTCTCCAAGGTTCTCCTTCTTTTGTAGCTTTAGGGGCGCGTAATTCATCAACAATAGACAAGAATAATGGATCATCGATTACAGGAACTTCTCCTCCATTCCAGATTTGTCCGGTTGCCATGAAATGCCTTACGGCTTCCTCAAATCCGGGTCTTACCGTGACAATAACCCTTGCCATACCTGATTGCATAAATGCTCTGAAGATCGGATCATTATCATCAAACTGATACAGATCTGCCCATGATTTTCTTTCGCCCCAATAGTATGGATAGAAATTATAGCTCATGATTTCCCATTCAAATGCCTGTTCCATGAATTTGATGAAAGCAGCATATTGATCCAGCTCATGATCAACTAAAATATCTGTATTGGTAAATGTTTCGGTAGCAGCATTGTCATTGGTGTAGTATCTTTTCTTACCGAAAGTCAGCACTGCATTTGGATTCTGGTTCAGCATATAAGAGATACAGTTTCTTCTTAAAATTGTATTTTCAATTTTTCTGTAGAAGCCAGGGTTTGATCCTTTAATCTGAACGCCAACCGCTTTTGCATCTGCCAGCGCAGCTTCATATTTAGCCAATTCCGCTTCGTAGGCTTCCATAATTTTGTTGAAAGCTTTCTGAAGCCATCCGTTTTTGTATTCTTCCTGCAATACACATTTAATATTTACCGTTGCATGGAAATAATGAGCGTTTGTGGTAGCAATAGTAATAGGAACTTCTCTCACGAATTTTAAGAAACCGCTGCTTCCATTATCTCCACCGACCAATAAACTTGCTCCATTTCCCCATCCATTGTAACCAGGGAAAGCATTACTGCTCTTTACTACATAAGATTCTGTAATATAATGTTCCGGAATGGCAATTAGATCCGATTTTGAAGATGCCTGTTTTGATTCTGTAGAAGAATAATCTATTGCTTTTCCTACATAAACAACAGGTTCTAGCCTTTCATCGACTTCTACGTTATAATACCCTAACCAGTATTTCAGCTTTGTTGAGTCTGTAAGGGCGCTCCAATCTTTGATCTGCATAGCAGGAGCTTCTCTTGGATCGATTGGCTTTATCAGTTGGTTTTCCGTATTATTACTTACTTTCATTCCTAATGAATGTAATTTTGCAGGCTCAGGAACCATGAATTCAAACATCATACGTTTTCCGTAATTGTAGATCTGGTTTTTAACCACTTTATCCACCCAACGATAAACTCCCACAACATGGCTGCTTCCTTTGGTATTGTCAAAACCATGCTTGTTGTTTTCTTCGTATTCTTCAAGAATTTTGTCAATACGCTCTTCTTTTACTTTGGTAACGATTCTGTCTAATGCCCTTGCCGTAACATCTTTAGCTTCAGTTACAGCTTGTCTCACACTTTCCTCTTTAGAATTGTGAGTCGCATAATTGGCTGCCGTATTCAGCATATATTTTGGTGAAACACTGCTTCCTCCGCCCCATCCGGCACTGAATCCCGCCTGAGCGGCAAAGTCTTTAGATTCCTGAAGGATTTTAGAAACTTCGTTTTGCATTTCATTTCTCTCAGTAGAAGTCGTATCTGTCAGTTTTTCCTTTTCAGATTCCGTAGATTTTGTAATTTGGGATTCACTGCGTTTTAATCTTCTTGTCGATTTTTCTTTGTACTCCCTTGCCATAATGTTTTCGATGTGTGAAACATCTCCTTCCACATAGCAATAGGTGCTTTGCTCTACTTTTCGATAATCGGCAATTCCTATATTTTTCATTCCGAATCCGGAAGGAATAAAAATATCATTCGGGTTAACCGGAGTACCAGGGTTCGTTGGTGGATTTCCTGTACCTGGATCAGGAGGAGTACCTTTATCTTTTAAAGTAAACGTCCCCGGGCCTTCAAATTTATAGGAATAATTTGATGTTACATTTAATGTTGCCTGCATAATGTACACTAATCCATCATTAAGGGTAACTTCTCCTTCCAACTCTATAACTTCAAGCTTTTCGACAATCCTTCCCGGAATACGTTGATTAGCGCTAAACAGAATACTTACATTAGGAGTATTGTAGTTGAACACTTCAGATGAACTTACAATGACTTGTCCTCCACCTTTAACCTGAAAAGTTCCACTTAAAATATATTTAGGCAGGCTCATGTCCGTAGAAATCATCATTAAATGGTCAAAAGACAACATAATAGTTGAAGTCCTTGCAAAAAAAGGAATTACGGTGTTGCTAGTCACTGAATTGGTGACAGGAACTACAACTCCTCCTACAGTTGTAGAAACTTGTGGGTTAAGAACCGTATTGTTTATAATACTCTGCTGTAGCTGCTGACTGTTTTGTTCAACCGCTTGGAAAATTTCATTAAAAGTAGAAATGCCGTTTAATGCTGTGGTCGGATCAGTAGCACCATATATTCTGCATAAGGCAGCCAAATTATCCTGTCCTAATTTTCCAGATAATTCTTCTACCTGGACTTCCGGACGAAATTCAAAGGTAAAAGCTGCGACTTCCGGAACCGGAATGTATCTTAAGTTAGAAAGGCCTTCGTGATTTTCTGCCGCCAGGAAAATTTCTTTCTGATATTCCTGTTCCTTTACCAGATTATCGTATTCTGCCTGTACAGGTCTTACTTTCTCTTGATATTCTTTCTGTGCCACGTTATAAGCTTGCTCATACTCTTTTCGGTAAGATTTTTCAAGATTTTCTAATGCTAAAGTTAAATTCTTATTGGCATTAAGATTCATTGAAGCTTCTGCCAACTGCATACTTTTATCACTGAACATGACCTTTGATGTGTTGCTTTCCATTAAAGCGGCCATAGTTGAAGATGAGCTTTCATCCATTTTGAAAAGCTCTTTAGGAAGAACGACTTTAGCCTTTACGACATCATCGTATTGCTCCTGAGTAGCCCCGTCGTAATTTAACAGGATATGGTTTAAATGCAAAAACTGCATTAAAGTTTCTTTCGCATAAAAATCTTTCTGAGTGACTACCTGGTAAACAAGATTATCCCAGATTTTAGAATCAATCACGATGTTAGGCTGCTGTAGTGTTTTATAATCGTTAATTTTAACGTCAAATTCAGCCTTTGATGCTCTGGCTTTATTTCTTGCTACCCAAACTGCTAAGTTATAAAATGCAGGATCCTGTAACTTTAGGGATTCTTCGGAAAGTATAGTCAAGGGAAGATCTTCTGGCCTTTCACATAGTTTTTTTAATGTGGTGGACGGATTTAATTTGGCATCAAACACTCCATTTTGAGATCTGAAGTCTCTGAAAATAAATCTTCTTTCTTTGTTTTTTGTATCTGACAATTCTGCATTACGCATTGTGGCAAACCTGAATAATGTTTGTGAGCTATTATTTTGATTAATTGCTTCCATTTTTTTTGTAAATTTGGTTGGTTTTTAAATAGGTTAAGATTTGAAGGCTCTTTTTAGTAGAGGTGACTTCGGATTTTAGCCTTATTTTTTTAGGTGGTTTCCGGCTAAAGATATCCACCATGACCTTTAATAGCAATTTTCATTTCCTGTGTTTTTCTTATTGCAAAGATCACAGCTCACAGCGACAGAACTCGTCGTGTTAAATATAATTTGAAGATTTTTTAGTGGATTTTATAACTGATTGATAATTAAAGATATTATTTTAAGGTAATAATATACCTTAATGTACCAAATTGCAATTTTACTTAAAAAAACAATTTTATTACGTATCAACAAATAAATAGGATTATAAAATAAGCGAAATTATAGAGTTTTTTTAATTCAGTACATTAAAGTATTATTGCCTTAAATTTTCGAAATTAAAAAAATCTTACCATCTGAACTTTCTTTTTTTATAATTTCAGGGATTTCTTTGGGTTGTTGTCTGTTTCTTTGATCGTCAACTTTAACAAAGACAATAATCTAATAGAAATATTTCTACTTGAATACAAAGCTTTTTCTACTATTCTTCGATATATTTAAGGGAAATTTTTAGATAAATTTACAATACAAAACGTAAGCAGTCGGTGCTAATAATCTCTCATGGCTCCTGGCTATAATATCAATTACGACCAATAAATATCACATTAATCTATTTTAAGGAGCTAAAGGTTACTTAATCTTAGCTGATTGACCTTGCTTAAATATTTAGAAAATACGTTGATCCATAAATTAATTATAATATCATGAAAAAAAATTTCTTTTTAATCTCCGCATTATTGGTGGTAAATAATTTTATAATCGCGCAAACAGGAAATGTGGGTATTGATACCAATGTGCCGGCAAATAAGCTCACTATTAATGGAAATGCTTCTGTGGGTTCAGCTTATACAGGCATTACCGCTCCTGCCAATGGAACCATTATTGAAGGAAATACAGGAATAGGTACTTCAGCACCCGTCACCAAGCTTCATGTCAATGGACAGACAAAGATCAATGATGGCACCATTACGCCTGTCTCTGCTCCTGCTGCAGGTAGTCTTGTAGAATTGGAAAGTAATAATAAAGGGCTGCGTATGCCCCAGATTGCCCTTACTAGCACAACTTCCTGGGCGCCTCTTTTAGGAACCGGAGCCGCCGTTTCATCAAGAGGAATGTCGGTCTACAATACCAATGCGGCCATTGCTAGCAGCAGTACAGCATACCCTGCAAATGGGGTCGGCGAATATTACTGGGACGGAACAGGCTGGGTAAATAAAAGCAGTGTGGGAACTCAGAACTCTGAAGTTCTTTTTTCAGTGACAGGAGGAAATCAAGCCACATTGAACAATTCGTACGTGATCTATAATTTTAATACTACAAATTATGATAAGAATAATAATTTCAATCTTTCTACAGATGAATTTATCGTCCCCGCAAACGGGTATTATCAGTTTAATGGTATTTTCACAACTACCGCTACCACTGAGACACTGCCTCGGGGTGGATATCTGGCGGTATTTGTAGATGGTGGTTTTAAACGGTTCATTACTATAGGAAATGCGGCTGACGGAGCAGGTATTGTTGCTTCAGGAACCATTGCCATACCATTACAAGTGGGTAATGTGGTAACGATTCAATATCGTCCAAATACTGCAGGTCAAACTCTGTCTTCCGTAACTGTAGATGTTTATCAGATTTCAAGGTAATTAAGGGAATAGTATCAAAAAAACACAATCCTCGCTTCGGGATAGGGAAGCAGAGGATTGTTTTAAGATAGAAATTAATGAATGTTTTGATAGATTTTTGATAATTCAACAATATTCGTTACTCCAAGCTTTTGGAAAATTTTCTTTTTAAAGGTACTAATGGTAGTATTTTGGATATTCAAAATATTTGAGATCTCTAAATTCCCGTTGCCATTTGCCAGAAGCTCAAAAATCTGAAACTCTCTTCCTGTAAGGCTTTTTACATTATTCTTTTGTAGGTCTTCATTTAAGATCAAAGGAACAATTTCAGATGGATAATAATATCCGGCCGTTACAATAGTATATATAGCGGTTCTAAGCTCCTCCTCGCTGCATTGTTTATTTAAATATCCCTCTGCTCCTTTGCGGATGTATTGCAAGGCCACATCCTGACTATAGGTTGAGAATATTAGTATTTTAACATCTTTGCGGATACTTTTTAATTCCGAAACCATTAATGTATAGGTGCTTCCCGGCATATTGATGTCTAAAAGCACCAGATCATACGCATCAGAATGCAAACATTTTTTTACAGCATCATAATTTGTGGCGATATCTACAATAATATCAGGGAAGTCTGATTCCAGGGTCGCTTTTACTCCTAACCCTACTACCGTATGGTCGTCAGCAATGAGGATTTTTGCTTTCATAGTATTAGAGATTTATATATGTTTATTTCAATGATTGTTCCTTTCGGAATATTTCTTTTAAACTGTATTTCAGCTTCTATTTTTTTTATTAATTGAATAACCATCTGAAGCCCGAGACCTTGATCGCTAAAATTGGCATTTTCATTTTCCGGAATATGAGAGAGATGATTATAATGGGCCAACTGCTCATCAGTCATTCCATTACCTGTATCGGCAATTTGTATTGTAATCTTTTCGTTCGTTTCTTCCGCGGAAAGACTAATCATACTGTTGTAGGAATATTTAACAGCGTTATCAGTAAGATTGTGAATAATGCAGGCTATGATTCCTTTATTAATGAAGCACTTTATATCTTTTTTGCAGTATATTTCAATAAGGTTATTTTTTTCTGTGGCTATCTTTTCAAATAATTTTTGCTTGGATTCGAACAGTTCTTTCAACAAAAAACCGTCTTCGCTGTCTTTTTTAGCGGTATATAAATGATCATATTCCTTAAGGCTTAACGTAAATTTATATAATTCTTCCGATGTTTGATGAATGCCTTCAAAATATTTTTTTTGGACTTCCACATTTTTTTCTTCATTCAACTTTTGGGCGAGCATGGCAATATATTTTACAGGCGTTGTAATGTCATGATTAACGGCTTCCATAAATTTTTTCTGATTTTCAGATTCTTTCTCTATGTGGCTTTTTGCCTTTTCAAGATGCTGAGACGTTTCCAAAAGTTCTGTACTGATATTGGATACTTCTTTTTTCAGAATCTTATTTCTTTTTCGGATATATTTTGTGGTGGTGAGTATAATTAGAACAACGATTAAAAATAAAACGAAAAACAAAACGAATTTAAAAACCTTTGTCTGATAAAAAAGTGCCTTAATTTCAAATGTTATTGTATGATATTCATATTGACCGTTAGGAGATAGCAGTACTCTTATATGTAACGTATAATTTCCGGGGTCAAGACTTTTTAGGGTATATTTTCTTTGATTCCCAGCTTCAATTTTTTCCCATTTCTGGCTGAGATTCTCTACCTGGACTTCTATTTTCAGATTAGATGGATCAGCATAATAAGGAAGATCGATGAATATATCTGCTGATTTATAATCATTTTGTAAAATGACATGCCTTTGAAAGTCTATAATCTCTCCATTGTCAATTTTCGCCCGCTCTATAAAAACTTTATTCTCTTCAGGATAATGGGTGCGTACTTGTGCAGGATCAAAAAAAACAAATCCTTCCATAGACGGAAAAACCATTTCTTTATTAGGAAGCAGATAGGCATTAGGGGCAGATCCTCCGTTAAATTCATTGGTTAGCAGTCCATCATTTTTTGTGAAGCGATAATATGATATTTCGGAATTCTTATCTTCCATAGATTTCAACAGCTGCTGTCTTGAGATTTTAAAAAGTCCGTTATTGGAAGATATCCAGTAATATCCGTACGGATCATCAATAATATAATGTGCCGATTCCAGATAACGATGCTGGTCCAAAGGAGCTTTGAGCAGTTTTTTCTGCTTTAATAAAAAGAAACCATCTTTATTGGTTGTAATCCATACATTTCCGTCTTTAGTTTTAACGATATTTTTAACATTGATTTTTTTTATCAGAACTGTTTTCTTGGTGTGTAAGGAAGTTATGTAAAGGCCATGGGTGGAACCGACCAGAAGCTCATTTTTATTATAATGTACCAGGTTATTGATAACACCCGGATAGCTAAAACTAAATTTTTTCTTGTCAAGACGGCTGGTTGTAAAAAGATGCAGGGAAGAATTAATAAAATCGGTTTCAGAAACAGCATAGAAGTCGGTTGTTTTGAAAATTCCATTAGAGGTTTTTCCTGCAAATAAAATGGTATCGGCAGTTGTATATCCTGAAGACTTATGCCTTCTGAAAATCATATTAATCTGCTTATACATGATATTTCTATCTTGATCGTACAGCATATAATATTTTTCATAAGAACCGAATTGATGATCTTTTACTAACCCATTTTTATCATACTCATAGCCCAGGGCATCAATAATAGTACTGTTCGTAAAGGGTAAAGAAGCATAGCTTACATCATCCACAAACGGAATTTTTTTTTGAGCGGTATAAAATTGGGGTAATTGGATAATGTTTAATCCTTTTACAGAGCTGCCGATGTAAAGCCTGTTATATTGGGTATCATAATAGATACATCCGAATCTGTAATTTCCGAAGTTTTCATAGTGAGTTAAAAATTGAAGCCTGAGTTTATGCTTATAATAGGCAGCAAGATAAATATCGTCCTTATGAACGACAACGATCTGATTTGTTGGCTGTTGCCAGAATATCCTGGTATCCGGATCATTGAATAAGGTAGGAGTTTTGTCAGTTATTACCTTTTCTCCAAAAAACGTGTGTGTTTCCCTGTTTTTAGAATCTGTAATAAAAAGCGTATCATCGCTGCCAAGAAAAATGTTGTAATGTTCCGCTCCAGCTAATGTGTACAGCTTTTTCTTTCCTTTTTTTTTATCAGTATAAAAAACCTCGTGATGTTTAATGTTATATTCTCCTCCAGTTGTTTTTATAATGCAATGATGTTTCGCATCAATTTCGCTGGTTTTGGGCCTTTCCAGCAACTGCCCGGATCGATAGGTTATTTTTCCGGTATAGTCCGGATATTTCTTCTTTATAATCTTTGGGGCTCTTTTACTGATTAGAATTTTATTTGCTTCATAATCATTATAGATAATAATGCTGTCCTGAGCAATATCTCCGTAAAAGCCTCCGAAATGAAGATTACTAACCGGCAGCTTAGAATAGGTGAGGAAGCCGGCACCGTCATACCTTACAATTCCCCCGTCTGTAGAAAGCCATATAAACCCGTATTTATCCTTGATGATATCCTTAATGCTGTTTTGGGGGAGACCATTATCCATCGTAAACCATGTGGATGTATTTTGCGCTTGTATCTGAAAAATAATTAAAAAAAATATGAGCATCCACCGTTTCATATACAATCTTTGAGGTTATTTTTTCTGATTCAATGCAAATATATTCTAAAAAAAAATAGAATAACTTCTACGTGGTAGCAAAAAAAATCATATGGTTTTTATTTTCAAAGGCGGCAGAGAAGGCGATATATTTGTGTAGACTTAAAATCTTTGTATTGATCTGGAATATTAATGTAAACAAAAATTAATGTAATTACCTAAATGAAATAACAAACATCGCCCTGAAAATATAAAAAACTATTATAATGCTATGATGAAAACCAAACTACACTTTTGTACTATTATACTGTTGGGAATTACGATACAGGCTCAAGTTGGAATAAACACGGCAGCACCTTATCCTTCAGAACTAATCGATCTTAATTCTTCGAATAAAGGCTTGCTTTTACCCCGGATTTCCCTGCTCTCAACCACCGATATAACAACGGTGCCTAATCCGGCTAAAGGGCTTATGGTATATGCCACTCAGGATTCCGGAACAGGAACTACCGCCATACAGAAAGATACTCTGTATAAATTTGATGGTACGCGCTGGAAGGCCCTTACTACCCGCGATAAGCTTCTTTTAACTGACATGCCTAAAATAGTGGCTTCAGGAACCAAAACTACCGAAGAGGGATGTGTTGGAATTACCAACGGACTTTTTGCCTTGAACCAAAGAAGTAACCCGTCTATTATTTCGACGACAGGTGCATTAACAGCTCCCCAGGATGGATATTATATGTTTTCGGTAAGGCTTACCCAGCTGATGCCTGTTCCTAATCAGGATTTTAATAACAGTCCTTACATACAAGCCTCCGGGCTGGTTACTTATTCTTATAAATACAGAGGAAATGGAAATACAACCCAAGTGGCCTCTATATTAGGTACAGTATATCTAACACAAGGACAAACTACTCCAGATTTCCGATGGTTCTTAGGAAGCAATACTTGTACTTCTGCCAACCG
>CBFGVN010000084.1:0-10612 GCA_965651845.1 uncultured Chryseobacterium sp.
TTTTCGTGGAAATTAATACAAGTTTTACATTAAGAGATACTCCCGATAAAAGCGGGAAGTATATCGTTTATTTACTTTTTTCACATAAGTACAAGAAACATCGACTTAATACAAAAATAAAAGTTGATAAAAAGTATTGGAAGAATTCTCGGGTCACAGCTGCGCATGAAAATGCTCAGGACATCAACTTAATCTTAGGAACAATAGAAGCTAAGATCAACAAAATTAAAGTACATTGGAGGCTTTCTGATAAAATACTTACTATTGAAAAGTTAGTTGAAGAATTCCAAAGTAATACTCCCGACTTTGATTTCATCTCTTTTTTCAGACATCAATTAAATATTCAAGATTTTAAAGAAAATACTGTTAAAGCTCAAAAGTCGATCTTAAAAAAATTGGAAGCGTATAAGCCTGTTATTTCTTTCAGCGAGATGGATTCATCTTTTTTCCTAGCTTTCAAAAAACATCTTAAAACAAAATACAAGAATAAAGACAATACTGTATACTCAAATTTTAAAACGATTAAAAAGTATATGCGTTTGGCTGAGGATGATGGTATAAAGTTAGGAATGCCTGTAAAAAAATTGAAAGTAGAAAAATTTAGACCAAAAACTACGTACTTAGTTCCTCAAGAAGTAAAAGCTCTAAAAGAGTATTTTACAAGCAAATTTCTTAATCCGACTCATAGACTACCCCTTGCCTATTTTTTGACAGCTTGTTATACGGGTATGAGAATTTCGGATTTACAAAATGTGAAAAAGCTGTTAACAAAAGATATTGTGTCCTTTGATCAAATTAAAACTGACAATTTTCAGTTTATAAAATTGAATTCTGAAATACGACATTTACTTGAGAAAACTCCAGAATTTTTCGAAAATTTTTTGTCGGACCAAAAGATAAATTCTAATCTAAAAAAAATTGCAGAAATCTGCGAAATTGACAAAAATTTAAGTATGCATGTAGGACGGCATACTTTTGCAACCACTTACATTCGCAATGGTGGTAGTGTTGTAAAACTTCAAAAATTACTAGGCCATGATGACATCCAATCTACAATGCATTATGTTCACATTGTAGATATGGAGGCATTAGAAGGTATTGAAAATTTTATAAAGTATTAATACACGGTTTCAGTCGTAATATCAATTTCGTATGTATCTTCGTTCAGATCTTTTGTCCAACCTGTTATTATATGAATGTTATTATAACACTTTATATAATCGGTGATTTTTATATTTAAATCATCTGCAGGTATCTGGAATTTCCAATTAAACTCAGTCCCATTCACACGTTGTCTCAGCCATTTTTCCCAATTGGAATAGAATACATCCGGAAAAGTGGCTTGAGGCTTACCAATAGCATTATTCTGTCCATTTGCGTCAAGACCATTATAAAAAACCAAAGCAAGAACAGAGCTGCTATCTTTTTTTACAGATGCAGTTGTCGGGGATTGCTGTTTAATTTTTTCCAATGGCATAGGATATCCATTGATCTCAATAACGGTAGTATCATCATTCTCTACTTTATTAATTGTTACCCCGTCTTTATCATAGTAAACGCTATTGAGCTTATAATCTCCATCAAGGTCCGTATGCTTTAGAACATAAGACCTTTTCTGAAGGAGGTTTCTTTTAGGAGCTTTGATTTCACTTACTTCAAAATTTTTAATATTGGTTGGTTCCTTATCTCCAATACGATTCATCCAGATAACATTCTCTATAATGGTAAAATCATAATTAAACCAGTTTCGAATAATATTTATAAAATCCCCCACCGTCATATCAGGAACCGCCTTTTTCAAATCTATTTTATTTGGATTCTCTACCACTGCATCGTCGGATTGAGAAGATCCGGAAGATACAATTGAATTCGACTTCAACTGATACTCAACGACATTATATCCCTCATTAAAATTCGATACACATCCTTCTACATAAAATCTTAGATTAGCATTATTGACATTCACATCCAAAGAAAAAGGAATGGTTACCTCTGTCCAATCACTGTAGTATTTTTCATGACTCCAGATATCATTTCCGTTTAGCTGGATTTTGAATTTCAATGTAGTTTTCTGCCACACCTTTGCCCTGAATTTCCCATTAATAAAAACTTTATCCGTAAAATTTAATGGTATATCTTCAAAATAGGTGTACTTATTAATAAATCTATCGAAGTACATCCCATTGATCCATTCACCATACCATTTAATTTCCTCCATACTATCGTAATCATTAATACTAATGGTGAAATTATTAAAAAACTGAGATGTCTTATTGAAATATTCAGTGCCGGAAAATATCCAGGCAAACTCAAACATAGGATCGGTAAGCACATCCCCTTTTAAAATCAGGTTAACATCCTGAAAACATTTTTTCAGTAAATAAAAAAAATGAACACATGGATGAATAAGATTTCTATTAAATATCTCCCCCGAACCATCAACATAATTTCGGATCATTTCGGCGCCCGAACTCTCAAGATCATTATAATATCCGTTGAAAGCATCCCATATCTTTTCATCGGGAGAATATTTCGGAGTATAGATTCTCGGAAAATTAAAATTTGTCTGCGGATATTTTTTTGAACAAGTCTCCTTTGCGTAAATATATATATCATTCACATCAAACTGTTCCAAATTAAGTTCCGAAAGCTTTTTATCCCAATTTGGCAGCTCCTCAAATCCAAAATCAATTTGACCTGTTAAATATTTTCCCTCAATAGATTCAATAATTAATCTCGCTTCATGGAGGTAGTTTTCAAAAAGCAAATATCCTTCAATGTTGCTGTTAAGCCCATAGGTCTCGTAACTATCAAAATCACCAAAAGAATTTATAAATTCCTCGTCCATGTATATTTCAAAGGGAAACATAAACTTTGAAAACATCTTATCGCTTACCTTTGAGTTGCTTTCCTGAACTGAAACCTTTTGTTTACTAAGATCAAGAACTTTATTATTACTAGAAAAAAATTTAATTTCCATCACTCAACTATTAAAAATTCCAAATCTTTATTTGATAATTCTTCCAGAGAATCTTTTAAGACAAATTTTTGAAGGGTACTAAAACATCTATAAACTTTATCTTCAATTTTCACGTATGACAACCTACTCTCAATTATTTTTTCTATTAATTGGAGCTCTTCCTTCAGAAAAAATCCGGAATTAATAGTTAATGTTTTTACCTTACTGAAATCATATTTTTCATTCTGGCTTTTAAAGACGCTTTTCGCATAGATATGGTTGTAGTCCGAGGATATTTTATATTCTCCGGTTAAAGAGAACCATTCCGGTGATAAATTATCATTTTCAAAATGAAGATTTAATATTTTATTGTATTTAGGATATGGATAATAAATCACCTCCTTAGTACCATACTGTAAAGAATCAACATCATCCGTATCAACAATTTTTTCAACGATAATCTTATCATTTTCGATTCTGGAATTAAAAAATATTGCTTTATCATTTTTTTTCCTAAACAGAAAATCTGAAAGCAGAGGATATCCGGCAGGTTTTGAACCTGGAAAAAGCTTTATGTCAGATTGAGTTTCTGCCAATAAAATATTATAGCTAGAATCAAGCTCTTCAGCTTTAAAGCTTACCACAGCATTTTTCATTAGTTCTACTTCACTACTCAGCACAAAATAATCACCCTTATATCTTGGAAATTGCTTTTGAATTTTCTCACCGATAGTAAATTCCGCTTTATCATTCACATAAGGGACTGTATAAAGATTTTCCTTCGTTGTTTCAACTCCCATTAAATTATAAACAGCTGTGAGCGTAATCCTTACGAACCTTGCGCCTATATTCATCCTATTGAAATTAATCTTCGGAGCATCCAGACAAAATTTATTGTCCGGATCTATATTAAAATTGATAAAGGAAGTAACAGTTAAAACTACTTGAATCACAACTGTTTTATTTTCATAACTTACTATAATTTCGCCGTTATAAGTACCTCCAGAAAGACCAGAAGGCGGAATTGTGGTCACATTAACATAAGTTGAAGTATTTCCACTGGATATAGACAAATTCAACCAACTAGGAGCTGCAATTGTAAAATCTTTATCCTCCGGATTTGTCAAATAAAAACTGTCAGAAGCTGTTTGAGAATTGGATTTTATTATCGACAAACTTATCAGATTTTTATCTGCAAAAATATCTGCATTTTGTGCTAAAATTAAATTGATATTTACGTTCGCTATTTTTACATCTCCTGGTTTGAATAAACCTCCTGTTATAGCAACACTTCCCTGTGTAGGAAGACCTGGATCATTTGCCATATTAGATTCATCCAAATCAAAAACCGTGGTAACACCTGTTTTTGTCTGAAAATATTGTGCAGAGAATTTTAAATCAATTGGAGCTGTATTATTCAAAACATTAACTGTTGTATCTCCTGAGAGGACGCCTGTCTGTCTGTTGAAAAAAACATTATACTGATTTAATTCTGCTTTAATTGATGCGCTTGCATTATCATAAACTGTCAAAGTAACAAGATAACTTGCAAAGTCATAAATGTTTTCAACACCCAAATAAGTTCCATATGCATTGAATGTAATTTGAGCATTATAGGTTCCATTTGGCAAATTTGACAAATCATCCAGATTTACTGAAATATTCTTCGTCAATGGTCCGGTTGTTATAATTTCATTTCCTGAAACTGATGAGCCAGTAATATTTAGCCAAGCAGGCACTGGTTCAAAAAAATCTATTGAAAACTCTACCCTTCTGTTAGTCACTAAATTATAATATAGACTTAATGTAAAAGCGGACGCTGTAGGTTGCTCTTGTGAAGCATACCAGTTTAGATCCTGACCAAAATTATTAAGCATTAAATAAAAGTAAGGTCCTGTACCCCCTCCTCCGGGTTCTAGTCCTTCTCCTGGTTGTTGAGCTGGCATATTAATGTTTGTTTTTAGATTGTAATTTTTGATATTCCTGTATCATTTCGTCTATCTCTTTGCCATTTCTGGCTGTTTTCAGGATATAGGAAGGAATACCGTCATTTTGGATTTTTTCCATGATCTCATTATTCTTATTCAAAGTCTGAATGATGAGAAGCATCATATCGTCTCCGTTGTTTTTTGGAATTTCAGACTTTGGTAAAGTATTGTAGCCGGATTCATAGCCTCTAGCCCTTGCATTAGCAGTGTAAATAGCTTCTTTTAGAGCCGGAGAATAAGAGGTCCATGTAGGATTATCGATTACCATTTCAACCCCATTTTCACCCGCAATAAAATGAGTTGGGCGATCGACCGGACCTGATCTCAATCTTTTTCTTTTAACGTTGAACCTGCGTCCGTCCTGTTCTCGAATTATTGGATATTCATTATCCATATTAAATCCGGATTCATAACCTTCTGCAGTCGGAAGAGGAGTTGATAAAACAGTAGCTAACTGAACAGCACCTAATGCTCCTACAACTACTGAAAGTGGAATTGCCATTGGATATCCGGGATCAGACCAAACTTTCATAATACCTAAAGCAGTATTCCCGATAATATTGGCAACTTGCATATTCCTTTCACGTTTGGCTGCCCGAACCGAGATTTCAGCTTTCTTTTTATCCAGATCTGCATCAGCCTGCATCGTTAACTTCTTATACGTATCCTGGCTGATGATTCCGGCATCTAATTGCTGTTTAAGCTTTTTCTTTTTGGTATCAGTATTTCTTTCATAAGTTTGGAGCTGTCGTTTTTCGTTCGCTTCAACAAACTTATAATACATGGCAAAAGCATTCTGTAAAGCAGTAACAGATCCTTGCATTGTTCCGAGCATGTCTGATCCTTTTTCCAGGTTATCAAACATCTGAATCCATTGACTCTGGTTTAATCCAAGAATATCTACATTATTGTCTTTGCCGAGATCTCCTTTCGATTTCTCTTCTTTATCTTGATCCTGTCCGGCAGCTTTCGCTTTCAGTTCCGCAATTTTATTTCCCGCTTCATCAATGAACTTCATCACCTCCTTGCGCTGATCTTCCGTAAGAAGAGATAAATCAAATCCTTCATAGATTTGAACCATGGCGGTAAGGTGTGCTACCTGTAAATCAATTTCCTGCTTGTTGTAAAGTTTCTGAAGAGCTTCGCGGCCTTCCGACCATGTTTTTATTTTATTGAGTTCTTTCGTCTCGATCCGGCCCTTAATACCTTCTTTGAGTTCAGCAAGCGTAGTGTATTTTGCTATTTCTTCGTTATATTCCTGCTGAATTTTTGCCACAGCAGTTTCATGAGCACGTTGCTGATCTGCGATAGATTTTTGCTCATTTTTAAATTTAGCGGCCTGCCTTTTATTATCGGAAATTTGTTGAAGAGAATTTTTATAATCATCCAGTGCTTTATTGTTATCCTTCCATGATTTCATCAAAGCTTCAAATAATATTTTATCATCACCTTTTGCCTGATCTATTTTCTTCTGAAGAATATCAATTTCCGTCTGCCCAACTCGTTTTTTGTCAATTTCAACTTTCTTTCTTTTTTCCTGAAGGTCAATTTGTGCAATCTCTTTATTATATCCATCTACCATTGCTTCGATAACTGCATCACTTTTATTCACTTCAAGCTCACGAGCCAATTGCTCAGCGTCTTCACCATCCTTACGCATCTGGTTCATCTCGTTTTCGTGATGACGAGCTTCGCGGGCAGCTTTTCTCTCAGCAGCCAAACGTTCCCTTTCTTCTTTTTTTCTTTCACGCTCTGCTTTTTTCGCTGCTTTATCCCCCTCAGGGTCGGGAACGTAATAATCTGATTTTCCCTCTGCCTCTTCTCGGCTTTTATTTAATTTTTCAGATTTTTTATTATTTTCTTCGATGGCTTTCAGATACATTTCATCATTTTTTATATCCTGCATTTTGAAAGCTTTTCTTTCATCATACAAATCCTGTAAACGTTTATTACTAGCCGCCACTAATGTTGAATTTTCAACATACCTGATATTCTCTCCGGACCCTTCACCAATCTCGGTTTGCCCATCACCTCTAGATTTCAATTCATTATATATCTTTTGTTCAGCAATTGCACGCTGTCTCCATTCTTCATCTCTTTTTAATCTTTCAGCCTCTCTTTTTTCTAATTCTGACATAGCAGCTTTTGCCCTTGCAGATGCTATGATTGCATCTTTCAGCGCTACATAAGATTTTCTTAAATCCTCATTTTTAGCACTTTCAGCATTAAGATTTCCAAAATAAGCAGGAAACTGTTTTTGAAGTTCTTCAATTGCTTTTTTTCTTTCATCCGTGCCCTCTTTGGCTTTCATCGCTTTTTTATAGAGAATATCAAGTTGAGTAATGTCTTGAGCTGCCGAAGCCACTCCTTCTTTCATTACATCATTTAAAGATTTTTGAGATTTGGCAGCCTTATCAGCTTCATCTGAAAAAGTAAAGTATGCTGCAGCGACTAAAGTAACAAGAGTTAGAATAATTCCCAGAGGATTTGCCTTTACAGCTGCATTAAATCCTTGCATGGCAAATGTTGCCTGTGCAGTATTTCTGGTTACTAAGGCATATCCTGCACCCATTAGCGCAAGGCCCATAGTATAAAGTGTGTTTAAAGTCCTACCAATAGCGGAAACGAGGTTTCGAGCCTTTTCAACAATAGTTAATGCAAGAACTCTCTCTGTAGTCGTTGCTAAAAGAGTATTATAAACACCTGTTAAATAATTATAAGTTAATGTAGTAGCAATGAGAACAGCAATAATTTTCGTTAAATAAACCAGCGTATTCCTGAAACCGGTTGCTACACCTGTAGTATCTTCTACAACACCTAAAAATCGTCCGAATGCGGTTACAGCTCCTTCCAAAAACTGTGCAAACATTTTACTTGTGAAACTTTCAGCAATTTTTCTCTGGACTTTTTCATAAATTGCCGCTGCATTATTATTTACCTTATTAAATTCATCCTGTAATGAAGTTCCTTCTTTAACGGCCTGACTTGCAACTTCAACACTTTTTCTAAACTTATCAGTGTTTTCGGTAGCAGATCCAATTACCCGCTGAACTTCATTATCACTTAATTTTAAGTAATCCAAAACATTTCCTAGTTCAACGGTATCAAGACCTTTTAATCCTTCTGAAAATTTCAAGAAAAACTCCGCAGGATTAGTGTTTATCATTTCTTTCACTTGGGCAACGGGTAATTTCATCACCTGCGCAAATCCCGTAGCATTTGTCGATGCTACCCTGATAAACTTACCGAATCCGGATGCTCCGATTTCCGCATTTATCCCCGATTCTTCTAATGCAGATCCAAATCCGAGCAAAGTATTTAACGGAGGCTTCATTGCCGGAGGTAATGCACCCAAACGAGTAACAAAATCAGCGATATTCTGCTCACTTGATGCTCCCTGAGCGGCCAACTCGTTTAAAGCAGATCCTACCTGATTAATAGATTCTGCAATTGGTTGGTTTTTTGTCTCTTTATATAGTGTAGAGATACGGCCTAGAGAGTCAGCAAGATTATCAATACCTCCTTCCCAAGAATCACCCAATGCGACATTAGCCTTATCAACCTCCCGTGTAAAATCTTGAATTTCAGATTTAGCAACGCCCAAACGTCCTCCTACTTCAGCAATTTCAAGTAAATCTATCTTTTTAGTCCGTGTATCAAAATCTGAAAATGATCGGGCAAGCTCCTCAACCTCATGTCTCGCCATTCCGGTTGTTTTTTCAACGGCAGACATAGCATCCGCCATTTCGTTATTCCGATCAATTACTTCCTGAATTGACAAGGTTATTCCTGCGAGAGTTCCCAATGCAGCGGTAACAATACCTGCATATTGATTGAATTTGTCGGCTAATTGTCCAAACGATCCCGAACCATCATCTGCACCATCATTTACTTCGGAAAGTCTATCACGTACAGCAGCTAGTCTCTCTTCTAATTCTTTAGCCTCAGGCGTTTTGGGTATGACGTGCTGGAGCTGTGCCTTTAACTGTGCCGCTTCCTTCTTTAATTGGGAAACAGTAAGCCTGTTAATATCTAAACTCTTAGTTAACTCATCTACCTTTGCCTTGTTGCCGGCGATGATATCGCTGTTCTCTTTGATCTCAGCATTTACCTTATCAATCTCCGGCTGAAGAGCTTCATAAGAATCAATAAGCTTTCTTTGCTTTCCAGTGAGATCAACAATAGCAGTCTCAAGTTTCTTATTCGTTGCAATACTCTTTACCCTAGTATCTTCAATCTTTGACTGTATCTTCTGATACTCGCGAGATTGAGCATCATACTGTTCTTGCTGCTTTTTAAGCGTTTTAATCGACTCAATAGCCGCTGCTGACTCCTGTTGCTTCTTAGCCTTTAGATTGTCGATTTTATCAGCGTAGCTATTGATCGCCTTCTCATCTGATCTTCTTTGCTTTTCTAGTGCCGAAAGATTCTTAGTAAGCTCCTTATTAGCATCCGAATACTTCTGAATATTCTGATTAAGCTTATAGATTTCCTTCTGTGCAGGATCAGAATTAACGGCAATAGTCATCCGCATTATCTCATCCCTGATCTGTTTACCTGATGCCATTGGTTACTTGTTTTCGGCAAAGTTGCCGAAGGCAAACAGCATCTGTTGTGACGCGCAAACCGATAGATTTAGCCTATCCCCAAACCCGTTAGACCTAAAAACACCCCAATTCGCCCGAAACACCCATAAATAGGGCGTTTCGCCATATATCTCAGCCAATCCCTTCGCCGCGAACACCGCACACGCCTTAGAGCGGGTCGGGCTGAGAATCAAATTCACATTTTTCAAAAAAAACAAAATAGAGTTTATCTATTGATTTTCAATAGATTAACAATTTTGGATTTTTGAAAAGATGGAATTTATACTATTTCGCATTTATAAACTCAACCTGTTTATAACGGTTCTAAATAACTGATTTTCAGGAAATTTCTTTATAAAACGTTCGTTTTTTCGGACATTTTTTCGTAAATTTACTATAGTAAATAATTAATAATGAATGACTTAAACACAAAGGCGAACGGAGCAAAGAAAGTAACTCCTGCCACAGACACACCTGCGAACGCTGTAAATGATACAGCAAAAAATGACGTGAAACCGATCATTTTTGAAACGACCGCAGAGAAGCGTATTAAAAACAATGAAAATTTTCAGCAGATATGCAAAAAATTTAGTTTTCTAAAAGAGAAATCCGATGAACTTAACGCCTACATCATAGGGAGAGACGGAATAAAAGAAACGATTAAAATTAAAAATGCAGAATCAGTTTCTTTTGAAATTTCAAATTCTGTGATTATAGGCAAAATTCTACACTTATGCCAATCAGAATTATTTGATTTAGTCGAAAAATCAGAAAAAGAGGTTCTTGAATTTATTGTATAACAACCAAAACAAGCGGAGTTCTCGACCGCTCCGCTTGTTTTTTAAATAATTAATGACATGACTATCATCGACCACAAAAATATTAAATTATCTGCCAAAGTGCAACAGATTTTATTTAAAAAAGGGTACAGCCACATTTTCAATTGGGAAGATTATAAATATTATAAAAAATTAGCAAAGGACTCTTTTTTTCCTGCAGAAAAAATTGCCTCTTTATTTATTGAAAATACCTGTGAGTTTTCTGATTATGCCGAATATGAATATTAAAATCATGGACAT
>CBFGVN010000085.1:0-10462 GCA_965651845.1 uncultured Chryseobacterium sp.
AAATACGTCCAAACCGTAAATTATTAATAAAGCCACAGGAAAAGCCAGTAAAACATTTCCAATAAATGCAATAAACTGACTCCGAAACAGTTTCGAAACCAAATGAGCAAATTCTGTATGATTGCTTTTGTTATTCCCTTCGTCAGCAAGAACTTTGGTCATCGTTGCTGCGGTCATCGCCGGCTGTTTTGTGGCCAATGTGAATCCCATCAGATAGATCATAATCAATCCATTCGCATAGTTCATGGACGATAAAAAAGCATGCGAAAAATCACTCCCCGGAACGTAACCGTAAAGCATTTTCAAAACACACAGAGCCCCCACTATAATTCCTCCACCACTGGCTTTATACAACATTCTCATATATTCTTTGCGGGTCGAAGTGATGTAATGTGCGCCGGTTTCTGCGGTATGATTGGTGATCAAATGTGAGATCAATCTCGTACTATCATTGATAAGATCCGAGATATTATTTTTGTGTGATTTATAATTTAAAATATTAAAAACCAAACTCTTAGAATTAGTTAAAATATCTTCTTCGCGATCTATGACCAGCAACTGTACCGTCTCATAAATCCTTTGAATCTGTTGACGGATTTTTAAAAGAGACTGATTAATTTTCCCTGAAATACCATATTTATATGAATTTTTAAAGGAAATATTTACAAACTCCAAACATTGTTCAACATAAATTTTAATCTGTTTGTATCGGCTGTTTTTTGAGTCCAGCTGCAAATCGGGGTTTCTTTCCAATTCATCCGCAAGATCTTCAAGTTCATTCTGCAATGCCAGAAACGGATTGTCGAAATTCCTATATTCAGGAGCCATTCTTACAACTTCCACTTCCATTGCTGCGCCTGTCACCCGCCAAGAAAGGATATTCATAGAGAAAATCATTTCTTTTTTTATATTGGGATTGATTATGAAATCGGAAATTTCTAAGATTTTAAAAAACTCATCAACTTCATTTTCAGGCAGATTGTGAAGATATTCAAGATCTTTTTTGGGTCTTACGCTCACATTGTCAATCATATACCAAACGGTTTTCTCATTGACAACAGGTGGTAAAATTTTATTAAGAATTCTTTTTTTAAGCTCAGGAACGAAAGCATTTTCAGATAAAATATTCGCTTCCGTGAGGGAAAGATTAAATGATCTTCCTAAAAAGATATTGTGAATATAATATTTAAAGTTTTCAGTTAATTCTTTATTATTATGAAAAAAATGAAGTACATCTTTAAAATCTACCCTTTTTACACTGTCCATAAATTCGGCAAACGGTTCCAGAGAAAGGGATTCATTCCTAAAAGAAAAATATTTTTCAAGAATGGATCTAAAATTTGTACTGGAAGTAAAGAGTTTCATTAGTACAAATATACTATTTCAAACTCACATTCCTCATTTGTCTCATGATCCAGTTATGTTTTTTTCTCAAATATGCCGATGGATTTTTAGGGTCATATTTCTTTGGATTTGGCAATATGGCTGCGATCCAGGCTGCTTCAGAAGTGGTAAGATTCTTGGCAGATTTTCCAAAATAATACTTTGAAGCGGCTTCAACTCCAAAAACCCCCTGTCCCATTTCGATAGAATTCAGGTATCTTTCCAGGATAATATCTTTGCTCCAGACTTTTTCGATAATAAAAGTATAGATCGCTTCCAGCCCCTTTCTGAGCCAGCTTCTGCCCTGCCAAAGGAAAACGTTCTTTGCCGTTTGCTGGGAAATTGTACTTCCACCCCTGATTTTTTTTCCTTTTTCGTTGTGCTTCATTGCCTTTTCAATCGCCGTATAATCGAAGCCATTATGTGAAAAAAATTTCTGGTCTTCGGAGGCAATCACAGCTTTTTTCACTTTATCTCCCATTTCGTCATAGGAAATATAGTCTCTTTGCAGCCTTCCGTATTCGAAAAGTCCGCCGATCTGCGTAATGGTAATGGGCGGATTGAAAAATCTTCCCCAAATGATAAATACTACATTCAGGATCAGAAGAATGAATATAATTTGTTTAATTCTTTTCCACATAAACATTGTAAAAGGAATGGCAAAAATAAGGAAATAGTCTGAGTTATTGTAAATCTTTCATATAAGTTAATTGATAATCCGGTAAAAGTTCAGGGTGAAAAATTTTAATGTAATCCTTCAAAACAAGGTCGGATCTTATAATTCCACCTTCGAAAAAATCGTTAGCTTTTGCTCTTTCCCGACCTGTGATAACATATATTTTACCTTTATTGAAAACATTTAATTTAGCATAAAAAGGATTCATGACCAGCATTTCTTTTTTAGAAATATGATTTCCTGCATTTACCCAGTACTGCACAGCATCCGATTTAGCAAAAACCTCTTCAAAACTCATGGTAACAGCTTTTTCTTCTGTATTTCCTTTTAAGATATAATTTGCATTAGCATCAGAAATAAAATTGGCTACTGAAGTTTTTCCGCCCGGAAGATACCAGACATCACCGTACATTTCACTCGCCAAAACGGTTGGTTTTTCTTTAGATTGCAAAGCTAATTGTTTTAATGCATTATAATTTTTCTCAACTTCCTGATATTGAGTTTCCGCTTCTTTTTCTTTGCCGAAAAGTTTTCCGAAAAGTTTTATATAAGCTGTTTTTTCCAGTGGTTTTTGTTCCATATATTCATCAAGAAAAATCACTTGGATCCCGTTGTTTTTTAATAATTGATAGGTATTGTCGAAACTCGCGATATGATTGGTAAAAATGGCATCAGGCCGTAAAGAAATGATCTTTTCAACGTCATACTTCTGTTCATTTCCTACGTTTTGAATTTTTCCTTCTTTTAATAAATTTTGAATTTTTTCTGAATAAATATATTCCGGGCTTGAAACTCCGACTACCAGATTTTCTGCTCCTAATGCTGAAATATATCCGGTCATACTTGCATTAAGCAAAATAATTTTCTTAAACGGAACCTGATTTTGCTTAAAATCATAATTAAACTTTCCCGATTTTAAGTGTAAAATGTTATTCTGTTCTTTGTATTCTACCAGATTTGAGATGGAAATCGATTCTGCGGATGAATTTTTTGTTTCTCTTTTACAAGAGATTAGCGCGCAGAAGGCAAATAAAAGTAAAATTCTTGATTTCATCTTTCAAAGAAAAGAAAAAAGTGTTATATTTGCAAACCTTTAATAAAGGCCTCGTGGCGCAACTGAATAGCGCATCTGATTACGGCTCAGAAGGTTACAGGTTTGAATCCTGTCGAGGTCACAAGACCGACATTTGAAGATTTCACTCTTCGATGTCGGTTTTTTTTATTTCCTAATCCATTGTTATACTGGTAGATACACTGAGCAACAATATTCATTTTAGGTGTTTGAAAACTTTTTCCGTCAAATTCAACTTTTCGGGGAAATATCAAACACCCAATCGTCCTTTTTATTTGTAAATCTCCCTGCTGATAAAGGTTTACAAGGTTTTCCATCCCGTCAAGTGCATTTTCTATTTTTGTCTTGATATCAAGTTCTTTGCTTTCTGAGACGAAGTGCTAAAGTTCCATTTCTAACTGTTCGGTTTGGGTTTTTGTGAGCATTTTTATCTCTTTATAATCATCTTCATCCAACTTATCGGCGAGATATTTATCTCTTGCATTAGAAACTTTTTCATGAAGTAAACTGATCTCTTTTGAAATAGATTTTCTTTTCGATTCGATATCATAAGTGAACAGCTTGTAGTTATCTAAGAGGATCTCTTTCATCAGGTCTTTGATGATTCTACTCTTATTGGAAATTCAAAATATCTGATCTTGTCAGTAGAAAATCACTTAAAGTATGCCGAAACAAAAATTCAGTATCAGTCAGAAAAAATAAATACTGAATATTTATGTACATGTAACACAACAATTTAAGAAAATAACTCCCCTTTTTTGGTTATGTTTTAAAAATTAAAGAAACAGAACATTACCTATTATTTATCAGAATGTTACATTTTTAAAAAAGTAATAAATTCCGAAAAAACAGCATAATATTTTAAGTACAAATTCTTAAATTAGTGGTTGAATTACAACGTAAAAACAAAAATGAAAAAAATTGTTCTCTTACTCTTTTGTATTGCTTCTAATTTTATATTTACTCAAGAAAATCTTCTTACAAGACAGGCAGTAGATAAAAAAATCAGTGAAGCGAGGCAGCTCTCTGCAAATAATCCCGGAAGATCTCTCGCCATTTTTAAAGAAACCTACTCCGAAGCCAAGCAACTAAACTATATCAAAGGAATTCTGGAAAGCAACAAGGCTCTTATGTCTTTGTATTATGATATCGGCGATTTCAAAGAAGTTATTACACTGAGCAAAGAGACCGAAAAGCACGCCAAGGAATACAAAGACATCGCTGGACTATCTGGTATCGTCCGATGATAAGGTTCTGCTTATACCGAGCTGGGATTTCATGACGAAAGCCTGAAGGAGTTTAAAAAAGCTTTCGAAGCATCTAAGAGCATTCCTTCCGAAGATTTAAAAAACTATTATCATGCCTTAATCTATAATGGTCTCGGAACTTATATGGCACATATTAACGCACCTATCGATTCTGTGATACATTACCAGAAAAAAAGCCTCGAAAGCACTCTGAAAATACAAGAAAGCAAAGATTATCTCGATAAAAAATACCAGAATCTTGCTCTTGCCTATATGAATTTGGGTATGACCAGTGTTGCCAAAGAACATCCGGAAATAGCCGAAAAGTATTTTACGCAAGCTCTCGATATCTGTAAAAATGAAAAATATGAGGTGAATGCAAGAACCCATATTCTTGTCCTGAACGAATTTGCATGGCTTAACTATGACCAGAAAAAATATGACAAAGTAATAGACTACGCTCTGCAAGCCGAAAAACTGGAAAAAAAGATAAGTTTTCCGTATATACGCAGGGATGTATATGAAGTATTGTTCAAAAGCTATGTAGAAAAAGGCGAAAAGGAAATGTCTTCGAAATACATGAAACTTTTCTCTTCATTAAATGACAGCATTATAAATGCTGAAAAAAAAACCATCAATATTCCTGTAAAACAAATTTTATCTGAGCAGGATACACTCCATAATCGTGATATTCAGAATATTGTAATTGCCGGATGCCTTGTTGCCATTGCACTAGCTCTTATAGGCTGGTTTTTGTGGCAGAGAAACCAGAAACAGCTTCATTCAAAATACCAATCTATTATTACCAATCTAAAAAATGCTGAAAAAAATACAGCTTCTGACAATATTCCTGTTTCTAATGCTGTTGAGAAAAATATCAGCATCAATATAACAGATGATACAACCAATTCAATATTAATTAAGCTCGATAAATTTGAGAAATCTCAGAAATTCATAAAAAAAGACCTGAGCCTTACCTCTCTTGCCAATGAACTGAATACCAATACCCGTTATCTCTCCGAAATCATAAAGCAATACAGGGGAAAGAACTATAACAATTACATCAATAGTTTGAGAATCAATTATATCATCAATAAATTATACGAAGATCCTATCTACAGGGAATACAAAATCAGTTATCTTGCCGAAGTCTGCGGTTTTTCTTCCAGAGAAGTTTTTGCAGTTATTTTCAAAAAAGAAACGGGAGTTACTCCTTCTTACTTCATTACCAATCTGAAAAAAGATTATACAGAACAAAAAATGCTGTAAGTAATTCTGATATTCTAACAATAAACAGTTGTACTCTATTGCAAAAGAGAAGATCTTCACAAAATAAAATCTTTTGTTATATGAGAAAAAACATCCTTTTTTCAGCCTTGTTATTGCTAAGCAGTATGGCTTTAAACGCGCAAACCGAATTCACCGTGATTTCCGGTATCGCCACAAGACTATATGACATCAACAGTAACGGCAATGCCGTACATTCCGGCGGATACTACAGTTATAGTACCGGAACAAGCTCTCCTATAGAAAGTGTAGCAAGTGCCACCAACAAGCTCAATGATGCAGGCGATGTAGCAGGAAGCATGCCTTTTGTGGCACCCGACGGCTCAAATCTCGATCAGGCAGCCTACCGAAAAAACGGAAACTGGACAGCTATTGGCTATTTCCCGGGAGATGTTCCCGGAAACAGCTGGTTTGGGGATGCAAAAGGGATCTCTGAAAACAGCACATACGTAACAGGACAAATGACCTCAACTAATGCAGGAAGCAGCTATCCCTTTAAATATAACACGGAAACAGGCACTCTTACCAAGCTTACGGGGGATCTTACTTACATCAACGCCCGTGGAGCTGCCGTAAATAACAATGGAGTGATTGCCGGATGGATAGACCGGGAGGATATCTTTAATACGGGAACATTCCGGGTTCCTGCTTATTTTGATTCGGATGCCATTCTTCATTATATTGATTTCTCCACTCCCGAATATGGCGAAGCCAACGATGTAAATAATATAGGACAGATCGCAGGCTATAAAGGAAGCAAAGCTTTTATCTACAATATAAATACCAATACTTATCAATCTTTTGACGCTCCTGCAGGCTATACCGATGCCGTCTTTGTATCCATTTCCGAAAATGGAACTGCCATAGGATATTGCGGAACCATCGGAGACCGAGAAACCATTATTTATCACCCTTCATTAGGTCCTGCTCCTATTCTTCTTACAAACTTCCTCACTTCCCAGAGTATAACCGTGAGTACATTCGACGGAAAGCTAGGCACAGGCATGGGTATCTCTTCGGACGGTAAATATATCTGCGGATTCGATAATACCATTCCTCCTATTTTTGCTTCGGGATGGGTTGTAAAATTAGCCCAGCCATTGCTTTCCGCTATTGATTCAGAATCTTCAGTATCTCACAATATCAGTATTTATCCCAACCCCGTAAAGGACTTCCTTACTATTTCCGGTAAAAAGAAAATAAAATCTCTGTCGGTATATTCATCAGATGGCAGATTGATCATTAACAATATGATTATCAACAACAAAGATGCTAAAATTGATCTATCTCTACTGAAAACAGGAAATTATATTGCTGCTTTTACGTTAGACGACGATAGTATACATACTTTTAAGATTCTAAAAAAATAATCGATTGAAAGAGTTATTATAATATATCTTGCTGAAAAATGTAATGTTTAATTTCCGGAAGTGGAATAATTGGTTACATTAAAGTATATTATTACCTAAATAAAACGTTTTTATTAAAAGCTTCTAAAACTACAATTTTAGAGGCTTTTCTTATTTTAAATTCTTATCGCATATCATCCTTTCACCATGCATATAATTAATGCAAACTCTTATACACTTCTATAAGCTCTGCAATATTATTAACTTTCAGCTTTTCGAAAATCCTTTTTTTGAAAGTACTGATGGTAGAAACCTGCACATCAAGATAGTTAGAAATTTCCAGGTTGCCATTTCCTTTCGCCAGCAACTCAAAGACCTGGTATTCTCTGGCTGTAAGGTTTTTCACTCCGGCTGTGTCTTTAATATCTCTCATGATCATGGGTATAAGCCCCGGCGGATAGTAGAATCCGGTTTTCAGAATAATATTTACGGCCTCTTTAATGTCTTCTTCACTGCATTGCTTATTCAGATACCCCTCCGCTCCTTTCCGGATATATTGAAGGGCTACCGTTTCTTCATATGTTGAAAAGACCATAATCTTCACATCATCTTGCAATGCCTTAATGTCCAGAACCATTTGAGTATATTGTGTTCCCGGCATATTAATATCCAACATTACGAGTGCATACTGATGCATCTTTAAAAGATCAATCATCTCATCATAGGTTTTTGCCTGGTCGATAATTACGTCAGGATAAGCGCTTCTTAAAATGGTAACAGTGCCTACACGCACCACCAGATGATCATCGACTATTAAAATTCTGATATTCATATTTATGTTTATAGAGATTTATTTTCTACAGTTAGTTGTACTATCGTTCCTTGGGGAATATTTTTACTAAATTCTATTTCAGCCTTAATTTTTTTAATTAAATGAATCACCATATGAAGACCCAGCCCATAGTTTTTAAACTGCATTGAATCGTTTTCATTCGAATGCCGGCAAAGCTCGTTATAGTAAAGCATTTGCTCGTGGGACATTCCGTTTCCTTTATCTGAGATGGTTATTACAACATCTTCCCTGTCTTTTTTTGTACAAAGATTAATGGTACCACCATTCGTATATTTTACAGCATTATCGAGCAGATTATGAATAATACAGGCTATTATATTTCTGTTTATATAAGAATAGATGTCATTATTTTCATCAACATTAATGGTATTATTTTTAGATTTTGCAATATCCTTGAATAACCTTTTTTTCGTCATGAATATATCCGAGATCAAGTATTTTTCTTCCTGATATATATTTTCAATCTTGTAAAGATCCGTATACTCTTTCAGCTGGAAAGTAAATGAATACAGCTCCTCCGAAGACTGATAGATGGTATCGAAATACTCTTTCTGAATATCTGCATTTTTTTCTTCGTTCAGCTTCTGAGACAGCATGGCAATATATTTTACCGGAGTCGCAATATCATGGCTTATAGCTTCCACGAGCTTCGTTCTGTACTCAGATTCTTTTTCCCTGTCGCTTTTTATGGTCTCCAGGTATTCGGAAGTTTCCTGTAATTCTTTACTGATATGATATACTCTCTCTTGTAAAGCGATATTTTTTTTACGTAAAAATTTTGTCCGTTTTTGCCAGACACGCACAATGATTAATAGGAATAAAAGCCCTAGACCGATTTTAAATACTTTAGTCTGATAAAAAAGTGGTTCGATGTCAAACGTTATCGTTCTATACTCATAAGATCCGTCAGGAGAAACCAAAATCCTGAACATCAAAGTATATTTTCCGGGGCTTAGACTTCTTATCGTATATTTCCGTTCATCTTTAATATCAATTTGTTCCCAGTCTTTATCTTCACCCTCTATCCTGGCTTCAATTTTCAGATTATACGAATTGGAATAATAAGGAATATCAATAAAAACATCCGCATGTTTGTAATTATTCTCAAGGGCAAGATGATTCTTAAAGCTGATTATATCTGAATTGTTAATTCTTGCCCTGTCAATAAATATTTTGTTCTTGTCCGGATAATAGGCATGAACATTCTTCGGATCAAAGAAAACAAATCCTTCCATCGACGGAAAAACAAATTCTCCGTTTTCTAAAGCATATGCATTGGGAATGGTACTTCCATTGAATTCGTTGGTAAGTAACCCGTCACTTTTTGTAAAGCGGTAATAAAATGCAGGAATTTGATTTTTTGCAGATTCTAAAAGTTGTTTTCTGGAAACTTTAAATAGACCGTTGTTGGTAGATATCCAGTAGTATCCATAATATGGATCTTCCAGAATATAGTGTGCTGTGGCGAGATAAGCATTCTTGTCCAGAGGGATTTTTTGCAGTTTTCCGTTCTTAAATAAATAAAATCCGTCCTTACTAGTAGTCACCCAGATTTCGCCGTCCAGAGTTTTTATGATGCTTTTTACATTAATTCCGGTGGCAATTGTTGAGACTTTATGACTTTTCGAAAGTAAACATAATCTGTCGCTCAATCCTAGTAATAGATCATTATTATATTTAAAAACAATATTCAATAACCCATTGAAACTAAAATTATGACTTGCTTTTTTAAAGCTATCATCTTTAAAAAAATACAAGTGTGATTTTTTTAAATCATTACTTACAGTCATAAGAAGTAGAGTTTCATCAATTTTAAAAGTCTTTCCGATTATTTCAGAAAAAGAAACGGAATCTTTTTCTGCATATTGAGCAGACTTCAATCTTTTTACAAATAAATTTGCACTTTTCTTTAAAAAAATATTGCCTGAGTGATCCTGAAACATAAAATAGGGATCATCAGAGCTGAAATGATGATTTTTTACTAATCCATACCTGTCAAATTCATAACCTAAAGGATCTATAATGCTATTTTTAGTAAATGGCACCGAAGCACGGGCCACTTCTTCCACAAAAGGAATTTTTTTCTGAGCCGTATAAAACTGAGTGGGCTGAATGATATTCAAGCCTTTACTGGAGCTTCCGAGATATAATTTATTGAAATCATAATCGTAAAATATAGAATTGATGATGTAGCTTCCAAAATTTTCATATTTCACCAGAAACCTGAGATGCAGCTCATTATTTTTGTTCTCGACAATATAAATGCGGTCGTTATTTACAATAAACGTCTGATTATTAACCTTCTGCCAAAATATTTTGGTCTCCGGATCATTGATAAGCGTAGGTTCTTTAAAGGTTGTTAATTTCCCTTTGTAAATCCGGTAAAGGTACCTTTTCACAGGATCTGTAATATATAAAGTCTCTCCGGTAAAAAATATATTGTGCAAATCGGAATTAGAAAAAGGAATGGAAACTTTCTGTTTCAGTGATTTTTTTTCGGTGTAAACGATTTCATTTTTATTAAAATCATATTTTCCAGATTGTGTTTTTGCGGAATACTCAACACCCAGATAAAATGCAGTTACTACCGTATTT
>CBFGVN010000086.1:0-10416 GCA_965651845.1 uncultured Chryseobacterium sp.
ATTAAAAATTCTTTTCCTTAAAACTGGGAGCATTCTGATCCTTTTCGGAAAGAACGGCATCTTTGTCTTCAATTTTCCAGTCGATATTCAGCTCAGGATCATTGTATTTTACACTTCCTTCTGATTCTTTATTGTAAAAATTGTCGCATTTATAAGCAAAAACGGCTGTTTCACTTAATACCGAAAAACCATGTCCGAATCCTCGAGGGATGTACAGCTGCAATTTATTTTCTTCCGTAAGCTCTATTCCAAACCATTGCCCGAAAGTAGGAGAATCTTCCCTTAAATCCACTGCCACATCCCAGACTTTACCTTCCAGACAGGAAACCAATTTTGCCTGCGCATGCTCACCTTTCTGTAAGTGAAGACCCCGAAGAACTCCATAAGAAGACTTTGAAATATTATCCTGAACGAAGTGCCCATTCATTCCGGTAAGCTCTTCGAATTTCTTTTCATTAAATTTTTCAAAAAAATAACCTCTGTCATCTTCAAAGATAGTGGGTTCTATTATGTAACAGTCCTTTAGTGGGGTTTCTTTTATTTTCATAATCTGATTAATGAGTAAAAATAAATTAAATAGTTTAATCTTATTTTATGAATATTTTAAATATAGTTTTTGTGAGGATTTTCAAATCATTTGATAAGGACATATTTTCCAGATATATTAAATTCATTTTAACCTTATCCGGAAATAAAACCTCATCATTATAAAACAGCGGTTCGTCCTGAGCCTTTAATATTGTTTCTTCATTACTGTATTTAATACTTGCTTCAGAAGTGATTCCGGGTTTTAGTTCTAAAACTTTTCTGTCATCACCCTGAAGTTTGTCGTAATAACCTTCGATATCAGGTCTGGGACCTACAAAACTCATTTCGCATTTTATAATATTAAATAATTGCGGTAATTCGTCAAGCTTATATTTTCTTAAAATTGATCCGGTTTTGGAACAATATTCATCTTTATCCCGAATGGTTTTAAATTTATAGATAATAAATAATTTTCCATATTGTCCGATTCTCTTTTGACAAAAAATACCATTGGATCGGGTGTCTACACTTGCTACAATAAATAATATAATCAATAACGGTAAAAACAGAATGATAAGAACTGCTGCAAAGAAACAATCGAAAATAACCTTCCAATACCTATATTGATTCATTTATTCAGAATTAATTGCTAAAAAAGTTGTTGATCACTTTAGCGATTCTTTCCTTTTCCACCTCCGTAAGATTCGATCCGGAAGGGAGACAAAGCCCATCATCAAAAAGTTTTTCCGAAACATTTGTCCCATAATAAGGTGCATTCTCAAAAATTGGCTGTAGATGCATCGGTTTCCATAATGGTCGTGATTCTATATTATCTTCCAAGAAAGCCAATCTAAGTTCTTCTCTTGTTTTTCCTGTGACAGAAGGATCTACTATAATTGCAGAAAGCCAGTGATTAGAATAAAAATCTGAAGATGGCTCAGAAAATACAGTGACCCCATCAATATTTTTAAATAAATCCAGATAAAAATCGTGCATAGAACGGCGGGCTTCCACTCTGTTTTTCAGAACTTCCATCTGCCCTCTGCCAATTCCGGCCACAATATTACTCATTCTGTAATTAAACCCAATATGAGAGTGCTGATAATGAGGTGCATTATCCCTTGCCTGGGTAGAAAGGAAAACGATTTTATCCTTATCTTCCTGAGAGTGGCAAACCAACGCACCACCTCCGGAAGTCGTTATAATTTTGTTTCCGTTAAAACTTAAGATCCCAAAACGTCCGAAAGTTCCGCAAGCCTGATCTTTATATGCAGATCCTAATGCTTCTGCAGCATCTTCAATCAGTTCAATATCAAATTCTTTAGCAATAGAGACGATTTCATCCATTTTTGCAGGCATCCCGTAAAGATGAACCACAATAATGGCTTTTGGTTTTTTCCCATTTTTAATTCTGTCTTCAATAGCATTTCTAAGAGCTACAGGGCACATATTCCATGTTTCTGGTTCACTGTCTATAAAAACCGGATTTGCGCCGCAATAAGCTATCGGATTTGCTGATGCAGAAAATGTCATCGACTGACAAATCACCTCATCTCCATACTGTACTCCACACTGAATTAAAGCTAAATGCAAGGCTGCAGTTCCGGCAGATAAAGCCGCAATTTTGGTATTTTTTCCTAAAAACTTTTCCAGGTCTTCTTCAAAACCATTAACATTCGGCCCTAAAGGAGCCACCCAATTTTCAGCGAAAGCTTCATTGATATACTTTAGTTCATTCCCTCCCATATGTGGAGATGATAACCAGATTTTTTGTGACATTCTGTGTATATTTTTTATAAAATCAAAATTTAAAAATACTTAGTTTATATAACTAATGATTTCTTTAATATTATTTACAATAATTTGTGGTCTGTGCTCTTCTGACCACTCAAAATCCTGTTTATGGATGTTTTTTCCTGCATCTTTCAATGCGATGGTAACCCAACCTAGGGTATTGGGTGCAATGAAATCTTTTTTGGTATTATCTCCGATATAAAAATAATCGAGATTTTCTGCGCCCATGAACTCTTCATAATTCTTAAAATCCGGTTTTGAACTTCCAAATTCTTCGGAAATAATAATCTTATCGAAAAGGTCTTCAATATCCAGAGCCCGTAATTTATTTCTCTGAGTCACGGATCTTCCGTCTGTGATTAATCCTAATTTATATGACTTTCCTATAATATAATCTAAAACAGATTTTACTTCTTCTGCAATTTTAATTTTAGGAAAATGATTCCGGTAAATATCCAGTAAGTCAATCTTTGCGTGTGAATATTTTTCTTCCAAAATTCCGAAAACATCTTTTTTATCATTATACCAATTGATCATATCCTGATAAAGCATTTCCTTATTTTGAATATCCAATAATTCTGCAATTTCATGATATGCTGATTCCAAATACTCAATTTCATACATGAGCGTATCATCCAGATCAAATATAATATATTTACCCTTCATAATTATGAACTAAAATCTCATCATCATAACGAAGCATTAATAAATTGTTCTCCCATCCATCGAAATAGGAAATATTTTCATCCAGTAAATATTCTTTCAAAATCCATCCCGGATAATTTGCTCCGGCAAGATAACTTAAAGGATAACCTCCTCCAAAGCGAGGGTTTATTTCTATTGCAATAATTCTTTTATCTCCCGGATGAAAAAAGAACTGCATTGTAAGACAACCTACTGCCCCATCAATCTGAGGAATATTTTGTTTTACATAATTTTCTATCTCATTTTTCTGCGTCACCCCTTTATTTACTTCACCAGCTCTTACAAAAATACGCTTTCTTGGAACCACACATTTCAATTCTCCATTTTTATCATAATAAGTATCCACCGTATATTCATCGTAAATATTATGATCTATGTATTCCATAAACATAAGTTTAGGATTTTGCATATGGTAGTCGGTAAGTTCCGAAGGTTCTTTTATTAAAAATATATCTTTACTTAAGGATCCGTCGTAAGGTTTTATAAATAAAGGAAATGACATATTATCCCTATCAAATTGCTTTGGAATTTCTATATTTTTTTCTCTAAAAAATTCGTTGATAATCCTTTTATCCCTACATTTTTCAATAAAATTTTCTGAAGAAATAATAGGAATAATCCCGTTTTCCAGAAAGAAAGATTTATGTTTTGCTAAAATAAGAAGTTCTGTATCGATCGTAGGAATAATGATTTTAATATTCCAACTTTTACAAATCTCTAACAGATTAGCTATATAATTTGATTCTGTAACTCTGTTAATTTGTTTGTACCCATCTGAGACATGACATGCAGGTGCTAAAACCGGATTGAGGTCTACCGTGAAAACTTTACCATTCTCATCAATCTTTTTTATTTCCTTTTGAAATGCACGAACCAAAGAAACCCTTTGCCCAGCGGAAGTTATTAGTATATTATTCATTTTCATTATTGGTAAAAAATTCCATTGTAGCCTGGCCTTCCTGGGAAATTCCTTCTCGGATAAACACTTTTTTTATGGTGAGAAAAATAATCTTCATATCGAGTAAAAAAGAAATATGATCTACATACCAAACATCATAATCAAATTTTTGCTTCCATGAAATGGCATTTCTTCCATTCACCTGAGCCCATCCCGTAATTCCCGGCCTTACTTCATGACGTCTTGCCTGATGATTATTATAAATGGGTAAATATTGCACCAAAAGAGGTCGCGGCCCGATGAGCGACATATCGCCTTTTATCACATTGATCAGTTGCGGAATTTCATCTAAAGAAGTTTTTCTTACAAAAATACCAACAGGTGTCAATCTTTCGGCATCCGATAAGAGATTTCCATCTTTATCTTTCTTATCGTTCATCGTTTTGAATTTTATGATACTGAAAATCTCACCATTTTTACCGGGTCTTTTTTGAAAGAAAAAAGGTTTACCCTGGTTGGCAAAAAATAAACATATCATGACCAATAGAAAAATAGGACTCAGCAACAACAGTCCAATTATTGATACTAAAAAATCGGTAATTCTTTTGAAGAAATTTCTGTACACTTGATTTTTAATTAGTTCAACGATTTTATTATTTTTTCATAAGACATATAAGCCTGAAATTCTCTTTCTAAAAAATCCCAGCTGTTCTGTCTCATTTTCTCAAATTCATTTCTGTCCATTTCTGTGAACAAATTTACGGTTTTCGTCATAGATTCTATATCATCCGAATAAACTGCAGCCCCGCAATTATTATTTACAATATCTTCTCCTATATCCGTATTATTATCTGTAGCAGCAATTACCGGTATTTTGAACTCAAGATATGATAACAATCTTGAAGGATAATTCGGGATGGTAAAATCTTTGTGCAAAAATATTAATCCTACATCACATACACGTACCAAAAGATCATAATCATTTTTAGGTAAAAATGAAATTAATAATACGTTTTGCGGATTTACCTTATCAATCCAACCCTTAATTTTTTCATATTCTGTTCCGGCTCCGACAATGACAAAAAATCCTTTTTTATTTTCTTTTTCCGCATCTAAAGTTTTAATAAGAAAATCTATTCCCTGCGGCTTCCCGAGATTTCCACCATAGATAAATATTTTTTTATCTGTCGGAATATTATATTTAGATTTTATTTGATTTTTATCTTCCCGGGATATTTCTTCAAAACCTTGTATCTGAATAGAATTAGGATTGATCTCTACTTTTTCTTTTGAAATATATGAATTGTGCCTTAAAACAAAATCAACATTAGCTTTTGACATACATCCAATCTTATCCGAGATGTTGTAAAGCTCCTTTTCTTTATTTCTGAAATATTTATAAAAAAATCCTTTTTCGGACATAAACTGCATATCTACAGCATTTTGCGGGAAAATATCCTTTAGCAGTAAATACGTTTTTGCGTGATCTCTTTTTTTGATAAACTTAATAAGATTTGTAAAAGTAATGGGCGGTGTAGAATAAATAACCAAGTCAAATGTCACATCAGAAAAATACTTTTTTATGGCTCTTAAAAATAATTTTTCTATTGATAATGTAGAAATTCCTTTTTCAATAAAATTGGTTTTCAGGATATTTAAGGTTTTTACATTCAGAAATTTTGTATTTCCATCTGTTTTAATGCATGTTTTTTTATTCTCCCTTCTTTCTAATGGTGATACAATATAAAGATTATGCCCGTGAGCAGAGAACTCGCGCATCAAATCATGATAGATACCCCGTTGTTGTAAAGTATCAATTTTCACTAAAGTAAGAAACAGTACATTCATTATATTATTTCTTACTCCAAACAACCCTGTTAATATAATCCGTATAGCTCAAAATTATTCTCACCATCTTCTCAGAAACATTCGGCATAGAATAATCTGAAACAGGTCTATAGTTTCTTTCCTTTCCTGTTTTTTGCTGCCGAAGCTGCACAAGCCCCTGCAAAATTCTTTCAGGAGATAATCCGACCATCATAACGGAGGCTTCTTCCATTGCTTCAGGTCTTTCGTGGGCTTCTCTGATATTCAATGCTCTGAAATTTAAAATTGAAGACTCTTCAGAAATGGTTCCCGAATCCGATAAAACGGCATAACTTCTCATCTGCAAAGCATTATAATCATGAAAGCCAAGAGGTTTTAGAAACTGAATTTCAGGTCTTACATTCACCTTCATTTTGTCGATCATATTTCTGGTTCTGGGGTGGGTAGAAACAATAATCGGGAAGCCAAATTTTTCAGCAATAGCATTAAGACTTTCTATTAATCCGTTAAAATTTTTCTCAGAATTAATATTTTCTTCTCTGTGAGAGGATACAACGAAATATTTTCCTTCTTCAAGGTTCAGACGGGTTAAGACATCTGAACTTTCAATTTGGGGAAGATAATGGTTGAGAACTTCGAACATGGGAGAACCTGTTTTAATAATTCTATCCGCCGGAAGCCCTTCTCTTAAAAGATATTCTCTTGCAATATCTGAATAAGTCAAATTAATATCTGCCGTATGATCTACAATTTTTCTGTTGGTTTCTTCAGGAACTCTCTGATCGAAACACCGGTTTCCGGCTTCCATATGGAAAATCGGGATTTGTCTTTTTTTCCTACCGTTTCCGTTGCTGTTTTTCCAGCGGCTTCCAAAAAGTGATCCGGCTTGCGAAGACCTAAATCTTCGAAAAAAATCTGATTAAGTTCATAATCATAATTTTGTCCTGTATGAACGATGATATGCTCAACAGCCTCGGAAGCATCCAAAGCCGATAATACCCTTGATAGTCTAATAATCTCCGGTCGTGTTCCCACGACTGTCATTACTTTTAATTTCTTCATTTGTAAAATTTATATATCCTAAGCCAATAACTGCCGCACCAAAATACCAAAACTCAAATGATAAGTAAAGATTTCCCGATGTCTGAGCCAAAATAAAATATTGCAAGAAAAAGAAGATCACAACCCCGCTTTCTTTATACTTATAAATATGTTTCAAAATTTTAATAAAACTCTGAACTACAAATTTAAAATAAATTATAAACAGAGCCATACCGAATACTCCTGTTGACATTAATATATCAACAAAAATATTGTGTGAATACATTCCGTCTTCAAATAATGCATTCCCCCCGAATAATGGATGATTAAGAAATATTTCTATCCCTCTGCTAAAAAATGATGATCTTCCGGAGGCATTTCTTTCAAAAATAGCTCCATTTAACCTCTCAAAAAAAATAGAGTTTTCCCCAATTCCGGTTCGATAAATAATGAAAAGTCCAACAAAAGCCAATACGACTGCTCCCAAAAAGCAGATCCAGTATTTCCTATTATTAATTGCAATTAAAAACACAAAAAGAATCACCAAAAGTGCCAATACAGGGCTTCTGGCTGCAGAAACAAAGATGGCAAAAGATCCGAGTAAAATGCCTAATGCGTAAAAATACCCTTTAGCTTTTAAAAAAAAACAGCTATATAATGACATAGTCACAAGGCTAAGGCCATAATGCCCAACCAAAATATAATAAGCCCTGAAAATACCGCTTCTTCCGTTGCTTCTATAAGAATCGAATATAAAATTGGTGTAAAGAAAATTGATTCCGAAAATAATAAGAAGTCCAAAAAAAATAATTCTGAAAAACTTTTTAAAATCTATTTCCTGATAATTTAAACTCAAAATAGCAATTACCGGTAAAGGAATCACCATAAATCCATAATAATAAATAGAATTTTTCAGTCCGGTAAAAACCTCCGGGGAAACGGTGAAACCAGGAATTGTATTATAAAGCTTAAACAAATAAAAAGAGAAAAACAAAACAAATACAATAATGACTGTTTTTCTTTTTTGAACAATATGAAAATTCTTTACTATAAAATATATTGAAAGTAAAAAGATCCCGCCCCTGATAAAAAAATTGATATACTGGGGAAATCCTTTGGATGAAAAAGGGTCTATATACGCAAGAATATAACCAAATAAAACCATGATCAGAAAATAGGTTTCCTGATCTTTTATTATTGATGCTTTTAAATGGCTTGTTCTTTCCATCCGGTTATACTTCTAAGAAATACGTATCCGCATCTTCCGGATTAAAAGGTTCATTAATCCAGAAAATCGTATATAACTCTTCTTCTCCTATATTTTTGATATTGTGGGTGTACCAGATCGGCATATCTACATAAGCAGGTTCGTTCCCGTCGAGATAAAAATCCAGTACATCGTCTGTGTCTATTTTTCTTAACTGTATTAATGCTTTTCCTTTAATAACAGCAAATCTTTCTATTTTTCTTGTATGATAATGATTTCCCCTCGTAATTCCCGGAACTGTCGTTGAAAACGAGCACTGCCCTCCAATTCCAAGTCGGATTACTTCAACAAAAGCTCCTCTCGGATCGGTATGTTGGGTAAATTTAACCGGATAATGATTTTTAATATCAAAATAACAACGGAAAGTATTAAATAAATTAAAATCAAATTGTGTTTCCAATACAGGAATTTCCCCTTTATCGAAATATAATTGCTTATAATTTTCTAATTTTTGAAGCACCTCTGAAACTTTATTCACAGAAGTAGGTTGAACTTCATATAATTTTTTTGTTTCTTCCCCTTCAATTTGGTTAATAATTTCGTGAACCAATTCTCCCACATAGATTAATTTCACTTCCCCGTCGTTGTCGATAACAGGAGTTTCTCCATGTGTAAGTTTATGACAAAAAGTTGCAATGAAAGAATTGTAATTGGGCTTTCCGAAGGGTCCGAAAACATTGGGAATTATCATTCCGGTAAACTTTCCGCCTGATTTTTCAGCCCAGTCTGCCAAAAATTCCCGTCCTTCTTTTTTGGATTTTCCGTAAAGATTATCTTTCTCTTCCTGGGATGATGATGAAAAGAGAATATGAGCCTTAGAATCTGTTTTTTCTAAAGATGAAACCAGTTTTTTAACCAAATCCAGATTATTATTATAAATAACTTCCGGATCTGGATGGCGATTCATGGCTGCAAGGTGTACAATAACATCGCATTTTCCGACAAATTCATCCAATTTTTCTTCATTTTCAAAAAAATCTCTTTCGAAATGAATGATTTCAAATTTTTCAGGATAAAGTCCTAGCGTGTTATATAAATGTGACCCGACAAATCCGTTTTGCCCGGTAATTCCAATTTTCTTCATTATTTAAAATTTTCGAAATAGTCTATAGGAAAACGATAATCATCAACAATTTCATCCAAAAAATAATCTGCCATGACCAATAATCTCGATTTTTCTTCCTGAGACTGAATAGCGCTTACATATCCTTTAGGAATATGAAGAACGTCCAATTGTCCGGAATTTAATTCAAATTTTAAAATCGGTAAATTTTCAGATGGTTTTTCCCAGTGATCAATCTTAATCAGTCTGATGGTGAAGCTTCCCTGCAATGCAGAAAGCCATCTCTGTTCAATTTTATGTCCGGTCCAGCCTCTCACAAATTTTGTATCTGTATTTTCTATGTAATAGATCCTTTTAATTTGTGATGCATTAAAATCATTATTAAAAAAGAGATTGCCTCTGTCGTCGGAATATTTTCCTCCTTTAATAATCTGGGGAATTTCCATGCCGATATAATTTAATCAGGATATTGCATTAAGTCTTCTCCCAACACTTCTTTTCTTATCAAAGGAAGCTTCATCAAAAGTTTTTTCATTCCTTCAACATCCTGCTGATATGTGTTGTGAGAGTGATAATCTTCAATTTTCGAAATATCTTCCGTTCCTTCAGAAAAATACTGAGCGTAGTTCAGATCCCTGTTGTCTGCAGGAATTCTGTAAAAATCTCCCATATCCTCTGCTTTGATCATTTCTTCGCGGGTACACAATGTTTCATATAATTTTTCACCGTGTCTCGTTCCGATTATTTTTATAGGATTATCAGCCTTAAACATTTCTTTCAACGCCTGAGCCAGATCTCCGATTGTACCTGCAGGAGCTTTATTGACGAACAAATCGCCAGGATTTCCGTGCTCAAAAGCAAATAAAACCAAATCAACAGCTTCCTCCAGTGACATTAAAAATCTCGTCATATTAGGATCGGTAATCGTAATCGGATCTCCGTTTTTGATCTGCTTTACGAAGAGAGGAATAACGGAACCTCTGGAAGCCATTACATTTCCGTATCTGGTAAGGCAAACCACCGTTTCGTCCAGGTTTCTGGAAGCCGCGACCGCGACTTTTTCCATCATTGCTTTTGAAATTCCCATCGCATTGATAGGATATGCAGCTTTATCTGTGCTTAGGCAGATTACTTTTTTTACTTTATTTATTGCAGCAGCATCAATGACGTTTTGAGTTCCTTCCACATTGGTTTTCACGGCCTGCATCGGAAAAAATTCGCATGACGGAACCTGCTTCAGAGCGGCAGCATGAAATACGTAATCTACCCCTTTCATTGCAGCTTCGCTGCTTT
>CBFGVN010000087.1:0-10336 GCA_965651845.1 uncultured Chryseobacterium sp.
ATATCAGGTACAAAGATATTGCGGGAGCTTTTGATGCCAATGGTAATCCGATCGGGGACGGAAAAATTACTGATGCCGACAGAACCGTCATCGGAAGTACTGTTCCAAGATATACCTATGGTTTTAATATGGGACTTTCATGGAAAGGCTTCAGGTTATCAGGATTAATACAGGGCGTTGGAAAAGTCGATGGCTATCTGGATTCTCATTACGTAATTCCGGCAGTAAACTCAAGTGCCGTAAAACCTTGGCAGCTCGATTACTGGACACCCGAAAATACCGATGCTCAGTTTCCGCGCGTTTCCCTGACGTCTACAAACAATACACAAAATTCTACCATGTGGATGAGAAGTGCAGCTTACATGCGTCTCAAAAATGTACAGATCGGATATGAGTTACCTAAATCTTTTATTGAAAACACCTTCCTAGAAAGTATGTATATCTACCTCAACGGACAAAACCTTCTGACTTTCACAAAATTCTACGAAGGCTATGACCCGGAAATCAATTACAATGCGGGAAGTACCGACGGCGTTGCTCTGGGAGGCGGAAATTATTATCCACAGGTAAAAACATTCTCATTCGGTATTGATGTTAAATTTTAATCATAAAAAAATGAAAAACTTTTTAAAAATATTTTTATTAATCATAATCACTTCGTGCTCAAGCTCGGATATGGATTTAGAACCGCTTAACGGACCAACATCCGGAACTTTCCCTGCCTCTTATGAAGAAGGGAAAATGGGACTTTTTGCAGCGTATAGAAACTTAAGTACTCTTGACGCCGCCAGTACTCCGATGTGGCATGTGATGGATAATATTACGGATATCGGATATGCAAGACCGGGAACCAATTATACATCGCCTATCACTAGCTCCCTTACCACAACCAATGCATTGGCAATAAAACCGTGGGAAGTTCATTATCAAACCATTGCGAGATGCCACGCTGTACTCGATAAGCTGGATGGCATTTCAGGAATTACCGAAGCACAAAAGGCGGAACTTGGTTCGGAATTGAGATTTATCCGTGCTTACTGCTATTCTCAGCTTATTGAGCTTTACGGAGATGTTCCGTTGCTAAAAGCAGCAGTTACATTGAATAATGCTAATGTTCCCAGAACACCCATTGCGGAAATTCAGCAATTTATTATTGACGAACTTGGTGCTGTTGCTCCTCAGCTTCCGATATCACAATCGCAGTTCGGAAACGTGCGTGCATCCCGTATAGGAGCATTAATGCTAAAAGCCAGAGTTGAGCTTTATTCTAAACAATATGCAGCTGCAGCGGTTACTTCAAAACAGGCTTTAGATGCGGCAGCAGGTGTTTACAGTCTGACACCATTTAATGCTTCTGTGAATTATACCGGTAAAGATCATACCGTAGGAGAGCCCGATCCCAGCAATATATTTGGACACAATGGTTTTTCTAACAGCAAAGAATGGATCTGGGTAGCCGAATACAATCTTAATGTCCCGGGATATCTTCATAATCAGCAATATTATGCCGCATCCCGTTTGGGTAAAGGAGTTTGCTACTGGGGACCTACTCAAAATCTTATCGATTCTTATGAAATGATCGATGGTTTATCCATATTAGAATCCCCACTGTACGATGAAGCAAATCCGTTTAAAGACAGAGATCCGCGTCTTGATATGTATGCCGTACGACCACATTCAAGATATTTGGGATATCAATTTGAGCCGAATACATCTTTCGTAAAAGTGAACAATTATTGGTCAGCAGGAGCGCCAACACAGGTTGCGAATGCTGATGCGACCAATGCCTATCGCTCTTTCAGTGGATATCTCTGGAGAAAAGTAGTGGATATTGCAGACTTTAACTCGACTTCAGTAAGCGGAAATTCAGATTTAAATGTCGGAATTTTCAGATTACCGGAATTGATGTTGATCTATGCAGAAGCAAAAATTGAATTGAATCAGCTGGATAATTCTGTTTATGATATGATTAACCAAATCAGAGCACGTGCAAAAATGCCGGCTTTAAACAGCGGAATGTCACAGGCTCAATTAAGAAAAGCCCTTCGATACGAAAGAAAAGTAGAATTGGCCAACGACGGATTAAGATGGTACGACATAAGACGCTGGGGCATTGCAAATAATGTGATGAACGGATATTTATACCTGAACCGCAATGCCAACAACTGGACAAAATCTGCAATAACAGGCTTTGATGAAAGTGCAAATCCTATCTACAATCATTCTCAGGCTTCGGTATATTTTACCACACAGCAAGTGGTTTATAAAATCAATAAAGATGAATACTGGCCGATCCCGCAATCTGAAATGGATGCAAACCCTAATTTAAAACAAAACCCCGGATATTAATTATAAAAAGAATTTATGAAGAAGAATATATCGCTATTGCTTTTACTGCTTTCTGCGGTGATTTTTGGACAGGAAAAATTTCAGGCTCCAAAACTAGACAACGAAAAATCCTGGAGTATCATCCTGATTCCGGATACGCAAAACTATGTGAAATGGAACCAAAATCAGCCCATTTTAGACCTCATGGTAAGATGGATCGAAGACAATATTTCTACCCTCAATATTAAAATGGTTTGCCAGGTTGGAGACTTGGTGGAACATAATAATATTCTTAACCAGGGATATGATGGAGATCAAAGTGCTGATGACCAATGGAAATCCATACAATCAATCCTGGGAAGGCTGAATGGAAAAGTGCCTTATGTGGCGGCGACCGGAAATCATGACTTCAGTATTAATGAGGAGGGCAGAAGATTTTCCCGCTATAACGAATTTTTCCCGTCTAATTTTAATCGTTTAAATCAAAAATATTTAGTCCAAAACTTTTTTAATGATGCAGGTGCTCCAAGCATGGAAAATTCTGTGTTGGAACTTAAAGGATTAAATGGCCAAGACTATTTATTTCTCAGCCTTGAATTTGCCCCAAGAAATAAAACGCTGGAATGGGCTAAAAAAGTGTTGGATATGCCTCAATATAAAAACCACAAATCGATTTTAATCACTCATGCTTTTCTGAATGAGAAAGACAAGAGAACGGATAAAGAAAATTCATGGTTTATGTACGAGCCTTTTCTCATAAACAATGTTCCTCAAAAGTCAAAAACCATCGCACTTCCGGAGTCTAATAACGGTGAACAGATATGGCAAAAATTAATACAGCCTTCTCAAAATCTTCAATTGGTATTAAGCGGCCATATCTCAGGTGAAGGTTTCCGTGTAGATTCTAATAAATATGGAAAAAACGTGAACCAGATGCTTTTTGATATGCAGAGTGAAGGCGGCGGCCATCGTAATGGCAACGGCGGCGACGGCTGGCTCAGAATTATTGAATTCTACCCGGATAATAAAACGGTAAAAGTGAAAACCTACTCCCCTCTTTTCGGCATTTCTCCCGTTACTCAAAAAAATGCTTATAAGACGGATTCCAGAAATGAGTTTGTTTTTAAGTTTTCGGAATGATGATATTCACGATCAGATATTTTTAAAATCATGAAAAACTCCGCAATTTTCTGCGGAGTTTTTATATGATATTTTTTAAAATATTTTCGTAAGTATGTTATTAATCAATTGATATTTCCTCCTATTTTCCAATACTTTTACTGGAATCTACACTTTTGGTTTCTGTATTGATGTCTACATCATCATTTTTAGTCGTCTTATATTTTCCAAAGGTATACGTCAAGGATAGTCGATACATCCTTTTCTCGTCGATTCTGTTATAGGAAGTTGTTAAATTCTGGTTATACAGCATGGCATTTAAACCACTGTTATTTAAAGCATTCTGCACAGAAAAAATACAGTTTAAAGAATTATTGAAAAATTTATTAGAAAGTGTCAGCTCCAAAGACTGAACAGGTTTTCTAATATCATAAATATTAAAAACACCTTTTGACATATAGCTGTAATAAGCATTAAATTTAAAATTCTTAGGCAAAACTATCTGAGAATAAGCATAAAAATTCCAAGTTGCCTTATTAGACGGAACTAAGATCGATGAATCATCAAAAACAGTTTTGTTATACCCGAAATTAGCAAATAAGAAACTTACTTTATCCGGATTGATATTTCCATTCTTGAAAAATGCCACTCCTTTGGTAAACAGCGCAAAAGGTATTGGCAGCCCCAGATTTAAGGAATAGGTTTTTACATTACTAAAACTCTTTAAAGTCTGTATGGAACTGAGACTGTTTCCATCATTTTCTATTACAGTTAAATTTTTAGATTTTTCAAATGAGTAGTTGTAAGAGAGGTAAGCATAATCAAATGCAGAGATCTTAGCCTGATAGTTATCTACTAATTCAGGATTTAAAAAAGGATTTCCGACCGTCTGAAAATATGAATTGTTAAAATTATTAATATTAGGATCCAAATCATTATAATTGGGCTGATTGATTTTTTTAGAGTAATTCAAGGATACATTAATGTCCGTATTTATTTTATAGAAAACATTAAGATTAGGAAAAAATTTTAAATAGTTCGTTTTTACAATATATTCATTGGGGTTTGATTTGCTTCTGATATCATAATACTCCGTCCTCAACCCTCCGCCAAACTCAAATTTTTTAATTTTTTTGTTTAATGAAATATAAGCTGCCAGATTCTTTTCGTTGTAGTTGAAAGGAATTTCTGAAGTAAAATTGATATTTTCAAAAATTGCAGGATCAGGATTGTTTACATTATATTTTCCCAGTCTTTCTGCCTGAAAATCACCATAACGTCCTCCAAAATATATATTTAACTCATATTTTTTAATCTTAAATTCCCAATCATTTTTCACATAATAGTTTTGTACATTTTTATCAGATTGAATGATGCTATATAAATCTGTTGTACTAAATTGCCGAACATTTCCGAAATATTTAGAATTAAATTCCTGACCGTATGCTGTCAGCTGAAAATTGTTACCCAAAGAATCTAAATTCTGTTTATATTTTAAAATCAATTCATTGCTGGTATTCTTAGTATGTGTACTTGATAATGATGTATTCCTGATTTCAGGCGTATAATTTTCACTAAAAATATTCCCAGTGGTGGACGGATTATGCCCGTTTATCCAAAAATTATAATTTAAGTTTATACTAGACTTATCCTTGAATGTGTATTTAAGTCCTGTCCGTGCATAAGTACCCCTGTACAAAAAGAGATTTAAAGTCTCCTGATTGAGTGCAGGCGTTGTGTTCTGCAAATTGTAAACACTTTTCACATTTGTCCTTTGGTCACCTTCGTTATAATAGTAGCCGGTCAAAAACTGCCATGAAACAGCATCGTACTTTCCGTTTAGTTGTAATGATGATGCATTTTTATAGTTGTGATTTACAGTATTAACCGTATTTATACTTCCATTGATACCTTTTGTATTCTTTGATTTTGTAATAATATTGATAATTCCTCCGGAAGTATTGGCACTAAATTTTGCGCCCGGACTGTAAATCAGCTCGATTTTTTCAATGGAATTTGCGGGTAAACTGTTTAAATAATTATTCAGATCTTCACCTGAAATAGACGAAGGTTCGCCGTCAATATAGATCGCAGATATTTTTCCATTTTGTGCAATATAGCCATTAGGAGTTACAATAACCCCCGGAATTTTAGTGAGGGCTTCATAAGCTGAGCCATTGCTTAAAATATCATTACCATCGACAAAAACAACCGTTTTATCCGATTCAGATTTAATAAATCTCTTCTGTACTCCTGATATAGTAACTCCTTCAATCGTTTTAACGGGCTCCAAAGAAGCATTTAAATCAATTTTCCTGTTTGTCTCAGAAACAACAATTTCCTTTATTACAGGTTGATAATTAGCTTTTGAAATATAGATCTTATATTTTCCGTTTTTCAAAGAAATTTTTCCATGATGAGAACATCCTGAAAAAGAAAACAAAGAATGGAGGACGCCATCATCCTCCATATATGAGACTTTTGTTTCAGTATTCTCCGATTTACAATTAGAAATCGCTACTGCAAATTCGGTATCAAATCCTTTTAGATCCTGTGAATAGGCTTTGATACCCGTGATTATCAGTGATAATAAAAGAATATTTTTAAGTATGGTATTAAGTGGCATTAATAAAATTATTAAAGAATAAGAATTTATTCTCTATATGTTAAACGATCAAATAAATTTGTGATGATGATATTCTGAACAGCAGCTTACCGTAAAGTTAATTACCATTTCCTCCGTTCCCGCCATTGCCTCCGTTGCCACTATTTCCTCCGTTGCCACCATTTCCGCCATTTCCTCCATTGCCGCCTCTTCCTCCATTAGCTCCGTCACCACCTTTTCCACCTTGTCCGCCTTTTCCATTTTCGCCATCTTTTCCATTCTCCCCGTCCTTGCCTTTTTCACCGTCTTTACCATCGTTGGAAGAATTCCATGATCCTAACTCTAATCTTTCTTCTAATTCTTCAATTTTAATTGTTTTCATAATTATATAATATTTTTTAGTTTGTATAAAGCATTTAAACACACTGAAGTCGTAAATAATCTTTTAAACTCCATTGCTCTTACATTGGTCCCGAAAGTTTTAACATGATCAAAATTAGAAATTTCAGGAGTCACAATTTCCGGCCTGGGAATTTTCAGGGAATTGCTGTTTTCCCATGAACCATCGGTATATTGATTTTGCAGCAAATACATGATCCCGTTTTCAACGTTTTTTTGGAAGAGATCAGCCGTTGATAAACTTACCAAGGCTAATCCTGTATAGAATAAATTTTCTCCGAAAAAATCTGAAAAACTACCGTTTGCATTCTGACATAAAGATAATTTTTTTAATTTATTTTTAATCACATCATTTGGAAAATTTACAAGGTGAGATATCGTGGATATGTAATAAATACTGTAAATTTCATCCGTCCACCAGTATGAATCAAATGAATTTTTTTCCAATTTATTTGTTATGTAGCTATTTAATTTCAGCCATCTATCCTGATAGGTATCTTTATAGTCGTACAACACATGAAGCGCAACGGAACTTACACAAAAGTGTGACTGAGTCCACCCGTCGTAGGAAAAGTAATTTTCCTGAGAAAAGTACTTGCGAAGATTATTATCATCATTGTACGTCGAAAATCCTCCATCCTCGTTCTGATAAGTAAACCATTTTTCCAGCTTACCGGCACTCTCCTCTTTGAGCTCATCACCCAGAAAAAGAAAACAGAAATTACTTGTATCAGCATCTTCTACATTCCATTGTTCATTAAAAGACCAGAGCGGGCTTTTATTATTTCGTATATAATTTTTAGCCTTATTTAAGACCTTACCGATTTCCGGATATTCATTTTCTAAAGGCTTCAATTGTGTTCCAATAAAAGATGTGGCCCAATAAGAGCTGACACCAGCCTGGGTAATGTAGTCTTCCCAATATTCCGAATTAAAACTCGATAAAATATAATTGATTGAATTATCAATTGCAGTATCAATACTGGCTTTTAAGTCTTTTCCTACATTATTAATTTTAACTGCAGACTGATTTGCTAGTTGTGCATTAACGTTTTGATAAAGTTTGATGGTCTGGATCTTTTGTACATTTTCGAGTTTTTTGTATTTAATGACATTGATCCACAATTCACATTTGTCCTTATATTTTCCCAGATTTTCTATTGCCAGATCAAAATAATTAAAAGCTTCCTCAAAAATATTTAAAATCAAATCACTGTAATAAAAATATTTGATGTCACTTTCAATCTGTTCAGAATCTACCAAAAGATTATTTTTCTTTGCAATGTAAATAGCATAATTGATCTGATTATTGTTAAAATCTTCTCTTATATCCGAGATATCATCAAGAATCTGAAAGCCGATAGAAAAAAAGGTGTGGGACTTTAAAAGCCTGTCATACAAATCATCATTTTTTTTACCACTCATCAGATAGCAGGAATCAATCGCTACTTTTGCAAAAGCCGATTTATTGGCCGCAATTTTTTTATAATTTTCTACTTCAAAGTCATCGTAGGAACCTGCCGATTCTTCTAAAATACTTTCGTGATATTCTTTTTTTCTTTTATTCCAAAAATTCCAAAAGTCAGAACGATACTCAAAAAGGTCTGATAAAATTTTTATAGATTGTTCTGTGAGTGCCTCGATCAAAAAAATCTTCTCTTTTATGAATTTGCTGTCTTTTTCCCCTTTATTATCAATCAAATAATCAGATTGTAACAGGCTCAAATAATATAAAAACCCTGCAACGGAAAGTTTTTCCAAGTCTTCATTCTCCTTTACACCAAAAGATTCTGTAAAGAGATAAGGGTAAAATAGATATATGGAAGGATTTTTCTTAAACTGTTCATAGATATATTCCAGATTCAATATCTCAGAATTATAAACCTCCGCCTTCAGAGAATCCAATAATTTAGTTATTATCTTTTTATCTACCATGTGTTTTAGTTTTTTTTAATTGTATCATAATATAGCCTGAGACGTTCCGGCATATTATATTTAAAAGACGGGCACGGAATATTGCCTTCCATCCATGACTTTGGACATGCGCCTCCACATACCGGAAAAAAATTACAGGTAAGACAATAACTTTTCCCTGCTTTTATTTCTGACTCCCATGTCGCTGCAAAATCCAGATCATTAATTGTATCCTGATTCAGTTTTCCTAAAAAGAATTCAGATTGTGTATCATTATTAATGTATGGGATTTCCGTACACTTAAAAGTATTCCCATAAGCATCATATACAAATGAATCTTTTCTCGTAGCCAAACAAACATTATACACCCTGTTTGGCAGCAAGGGAACTGCTTTTTCATTCTCTATTAATTTCTTCAGCCAAAATATTTCCTGATTCGGATAATCAAAAGTCAGAACCTCGTCATTACTTTTATCACCCCACTCATGAATTTTTGCTGTATAAAAATTAACATGCTGCAAAATATGCTTTTCATTTAAAAAATTGATCAATGGTATCACCGTGTCCTGATTTACCTGATCAACATTGCATCTGATGCTGATTTTAACATTATAATTATTCTTTTTCTTTAGTTGTAAGATCTTTTCTAAATTTCTAATAATCGTACTGAAAGTTCCTTTGTCACTACCTTTAAGATTTCTTCTTTCGTTGTGCGTATCCTCAGTGCCGTCTATTGTAATTTCTATGGAATCTACAAAGAGGGTATTACATAATTCGTTAAAAACAGGTTCGGTTAATTTTAATCCGTTTGTAATAATTTTTGCACTATACCCGATATTAGCTCTCTCACAGATTTCTTTTAAGCGGCTTGTTATCTCACGCATACTCGCCATACCTATCAGAGGTTCGGCTCCAAACCAGCCGATTTTAAGGGCTTTGAATGTATTGGTCTGTATTTTCTCCTCTATTCGATTGACAATACTTAGAATATTTTTTTCATTTAAATTAATATTCTGATGATTTTGTCCACAGTAGAAACATCCCATCTGGCAATAAGCTGACGGCTGAATAACTTCATAAAGTGTTGTATTGTTACTATTTACTGTTTCATTTTGGTTCAGTATTTCAGAAAATTCATCTCTTTCAGCATCTACCAGAATTTCATTATTTTCCAGATATTCTCTTATGTCAGCCGGTAGTTTATGTATGTTTTCATTGTTCAGGTATTCCCATACAATCTCAGAAATCTTTATTATTTTTCCTGTTTTGGTAGAGAAAATAATGATTCCGTCATCATATTCCGTGGCAGCTATATATTTTGATAATACAAGAGTTTGTACTTCCATTATGCTTTTTTAGTTTTTAATTTAATATATCTGGATAATGACTTCAATTGTGAAAAAACAATGAAATAAAAAGCCAACGGTAATGAAATCTGCCAAAAAGTAATGTGATTTTCCGTCTGCCAGAACCAGTTTTTAATGTAGTAATACAAGTTGAGCGGAAACTTAAACAGATCCACAAACATATATTTTGAAACATAATATAAAAACCAAAGCAGGAATAAATTGCTCAGTAATCCATACACGACTAAAAAAGCTTTATTTGCCGTAAGTTTTACTTCTTTTAATGAAATAAACTTAAATAATTGTTCATTGGCTTTTGCCCGCAAATTGTATGTATTGGTAATATCGGAAAGTATCCAATATCCATCAAATCTTAAAAACGGATTAATATTTACCAGTGTATTAAAGACAATTACAGACGAACAATAATAAAACAGAGGGTTTCCAGTAATAATATAAAGGAAGATTAAGGCCAATACCAATAAGCTTTCCATGTACATTCCGGCAATATCTACGATTACCCTTTCTTTTCTAGACAGCTTCCAGACATCCGTTACGTCTGCATATAAAACCGGAGTCAGCAAATAGAATCCGAAACCGATATCTCCATGCTTTGCACCATATG
>CBFGVN010000088.1:0-10214 GCA_965651845.1 uncultured Chryseobacterium sp.
TTTTACGAAATACAGGAAAATATAATTCGTATCCGTCTTCTCTGCATTAAAGTTTGAATTATTAATCGCTTCCTCTACCCTGCCGTGCAGTGCTTTTACTTGCGTTTGCGTATTTTTAAAATCCTGAATTGTTTTTGTAAGTTGAGGAGAATGAGTTTCTTTCAACTTTAAAATTTCTTTCGATTCTGCATTAAATTTTATTTGTAAATCCTGATGTTCTTTTTCAAAAACCGCCGCCTGTTCAGGTTGTTTTTCTTTTAAATATTGATAAGAACGTTCGTTAAAATAAATCGGAGCCGGCTTCAGAGAAAAGAATGCGAAAAGCAAAGCCCCGATCAGGAGAATCGCAAACTGCATCGGAATTTTAACCAATCCGTTCAACAGCAAGCCCATTTTTGCGTTGGTATTGTCTTTCGCAGTAATATACCTCCCTACCTGGCTCTGATCCGTACCGAAGTAAGAAAGTGCCAGAAAAAAACCACCAATGAGCCCGCTCCAGATATTGTATTTATCTTTCCAATCAAATTCTGTGGTAATTACATTCAGCTTTCCGGATTTCCCCGCCAGATAAAGTGCATCGTTAAAACCAACTCCATCCGGCATATTTTGAATAAGCAGATACCCTGCAAAAGCAATTGGTCCCAGAATAATGAGAAACTGTAATTTTTGGGTGTGAGCAATCGCTTTTGCTCCGCCGACATAGGTATAAATCAACAGAATACCACCTGTTAAAACATTGGTTAAATAAATATTCCAGTTTAAAACACTTGATAAGATAATACTCGGAGCGTAAATACTGATTCCTGTTGATAAGCCTCTGGAAAAAAGAAAAAGCAGTGAAGTGAGTACTCTTGTTTTTTTATCAAAACGGTTTTCTAAATATTCATAGGCGGTGTAAACATTTAAACGTTGAAAAATCGGGATGAAAGTAATACAGATCACAATCATCGCCAAAGGCAAACCAAAATAATACTGAACGAAACGTATGCCGTCTGTATAAGCCTGCCCCGGTGCTGAAAGAAATGTAATGGCACTTGCCTGCGTAGCCATAATCCCTAAAAGCACAATGTACCAGGGCATTTTATTATCTGCTTTCAGGTATGATTCGTTACTTTTCTGACCACGACCGATCAATACGCCGTAAACCACCACCACAAAAAGTGTAAAAATCAAAACTGTCCAATCTATAGTACTCATGCCCAGAATTTAGTAAACAAATAATACAATACAATCTGCAATACTAATCCAGCTGCCAATAATATATACCAGGTATTCCAATTTTTAAGTTGCTTGTTCATTAGTTTTTCTGTGCAGATAAAAAATTTAAAAATAAACGTGCCGCCCCAACATTCCCGGCAGGCAACTGTCTGAAAAATGCCAACGGTGTGTAAATAAAGTTACCCTTCCCGTATCTGGCGTATAAAGTGGATCCCTGCAGCGGCTCTTCACCTGTATCGTGCATTTCAAAAAGCGGTTCATACGCTGCATCCCATTGAGCAGGAAAATAGGCGCCACGCTCCTGTACCCAGCCCTTAAAATCATCTGTAGTGATTTTGTTCGGAAAGTTCAGTAATTTATGATTAGGATTTAAAAATTTAACGGCTGCATTTTCTTCAGTAACACGCTTATTAGCAATACTGAAATTGTACATCCCCAATTGGTCTACGGTTGTATCCTGATTGGTGTTATACTGCATCACTAAATTACCTCCAGCTTTTACATAAGACCATAAAAAAGGCATCCAGCGGCCAAGTTTTTTTTCTGTGTTGTTTGCACGAACACCCAATACAATGGCGTCATATTGCGACAGCTTGTTTTGATTACCGTTTCCGTTTGATTCATCTAAGTTGCCATAAAAATCTTCGTCTTTCAAAACCTCTACCTGAATACCTGCAATACGTAGAAACTCAGGGATGAAATCACCCGCACCTTCTATGTAACCCACTTTTTTAACCTTCGCCTGAATATCACCTTTCATTACAATTACAGTTGCAGGCGCAAAATATTGTAAGGAAGGCAAATGCGGATACTGAATTAATACTTGTTTTTTATTATAAGTGACCCCATCTGCAACAAAATTTGCATCCAATTGTAATTGATTTGATTTTATTGAGGCCAATTTAACTTTTGGAATGACGTAATCTACCGTAAAATCTTTTCCATTGATCGATTTTAAATCACCGCCGCCTAATTTTTCTCCGTTAAACATCAGATTTACTTTTCCATTGTTAAACTGTTTGTTGGAATTCACTTTAAAATTTAAGCTTACATTCAAATCTTCATTTTCTTTAACTAAATAAAGTGGTTGGGTAAATTTCAGTTCCAATGCAGGAACAATGCGCAAAGCTTCAACCACATCGCCACGCACCGGGTCTAATTTCTTGAAAGATAAAGGGAGTTTAGCCTGAAATTTTTCCGAAGCTATTTTTAAATCAAGTAAAACATTCAATGGTGATTCTGCCTCAGGCAAACCGATTAAAGTATCATTCGGAACAGAGAAAGTTGCTGCATTCGCAGGTGGTTTTGCCAGCCAGTAAGGTTCCGTGAGCGCTGCATCTGCAGGAATCTGAATGTCATGCTGAATGGTGATTAAAGAATCTTTTGATAGTTCTCTGTTGAAGCTTTCTGATTGACTTAACCATGTAACGTTTTCTAAAACAACAGGATTTGCAGCTCTTGAAATCAGATTTAACCTGAAGTTGTAATGATCTCCGGCAACAGCTTCAGCCTGATTGGTAACCACCTCACCCATAAACCCGGCACAGCTTAAAATGATGTTGTCAAGAGATTTAATTTTATCCTTTTTTAGATCAACATCATGAATCACCATGACCTTTTTCCGCAAAGCAAGCAAAGCAGGTAAGCTCTGGTCCGGATTATTGAAATTGAAAGCTGAGATAATTTCATCTAATAAATGGTCAATATCAGCGTTTCCTTGTGAAGTCCAGGTTTTTGTTACTCCGTCAAAAAGTGTTGTTTTTGCAGGATCACCGGCAACATGGGAAAAATATTCAGTTCTGATGCCGGCTACAGACTGCGTTCCCGCACCCTGGCTTTTATGTAAACTTCTGCTTAATCCCGCCAGTTCACCATAGCCCATTCCCAGTTGTGCATCATATTGCCCAACGGTAATTTTCAGTTGATTTTCAGCTGTTGTATTGACCCCTCCAAAGCGGAAAGTATTCCACAATACACGTTTTGGCTGCCATACATTTACATATTTTAGTTGATTGGGGAAAGCCGTTTTATCACCCGCCAGCTTAAAAGCTTTTTCTGCAACCACCGCCGAAGCCGCATGTTGTCCGTGGCCTGCCGCAGCAGTAGGAGGAAAACGACAAATGATAACATCCGGACGGAATTGACGGATTACCCAGACTACATCAGCAATAATGCTATTTTCATCCCATTGTTTAAAGGTATCGGTAGTATTTTTAGAGAACCCGAAATCAATCGCGCGGGTAAAAAACTGTTGGGCGCCGTCTAACTTTCTTGCTTCTAAAAGCTCATGCGTTCTGATTAAACCTAATGCAGCGCCTTGTTCTGTGCCTAATAAATTCTGACCACCATCACCTCTGGTTAAAGACAAATACCCCGTTTCTACATTTTGATCGTTAATTAGCCAGGAGAGTAATCCTGTATTTTCATCATCGGGATGAGCCGCAAGGTATAAAACTTTAGGCAGGTGCTTAAACGTTTTGAGTTCGCGGTAAATTTCAGCTGATTTTGAAGGCCGAACCTGCTGGGCCGAACAAAAAACCGTATAAAAGCCAAGAATAAATACAGTGGTAAATTTTTTAAACATTTGAATTTGCTTTGCGGGGCAAATATAAGTAAATCGTTTTTCTTTCAACCTTAAAAGAAAAAGCAATCAGTAACTCCAAACATTCTATTATATTCTTCGTAAAATCTTTGTGTAAAGGTAAAAAACAATCGAACCCAATCATCAATAAAAGTGTTTGAAAATACCCTTATCAAGGCACAAACAGTCACATGGGTGTCGCTTTAAATAAGTGGCACCATTAAATTATTCTTGATACCTTTAAAAATTTTGATAAAGTAATATTATTCTTTTTCCTGATATTGCTTGTTATTGTTAACATTCAATGGATATTCTTTCTTGGCTTCAGCTGTTTTGTTTAAATCTATAAAATGGGTAACAAATTTTCTTTGCTGGTTGGTAGATTCTAATATATTACCTGTCATTGGCTCTATAATCCAGCCTGTGCCTCCCCATTCAAAATGATCACTGTATCCTGAACGATTAGAGCTTAAACAATATGCCCCGGATATAATTGCAGATGCTCTTCCACATATTAGCCATTGTTCAATAGAGAATTTCCCTGTTGCTCTTGGACATAATAACACATCCACATTTTGCTTTCCGTAGTGACGGGCCTTTTCTGTAAACCACAGCTCAGTACACATCAGTACGCCTATTTTTAATTCATCCAATTGAACAGCATCAAAAGAAACATGGTCTTCTCTGTCAAACCAACTTTCTTCCCAAAAATGAGGTTCTTCGGGGAAAAAAGCTTTGGTATGTATTTTCCGATGCCCATTTTCTTTTTGAAAGACAAAGGCAGTATTGTAGAATTTTGCACCAACAATTTCAGGAGTAGAATAGATAATATACTTTGCTTCAAGTTTTTCTACTTCCTTTATCCAAAGCTGATGTTGTTCAACACTCCTTTTCTGTATTTCTTTCGATACCTCTTTCTGATAGGGAAACCAAATATGAAATGGCATTTCAGGTAAAAGTAATAGATCTGTCTTATTACGGACAAGATAATCTTGAAGTTCTTTCCAGTCTTCTGAAAATTGATCTCTATCGTTACTAAGCTCACATACTGTAACTTTCATTTTTAGTTTTATTTGATTAAAGCAAAGCAAGACAAAGCTTTTAATAAACTTTGTCCACTTTTGCATTTAGTTAGCAATTGATTATGCAGAAATTCCACCATCAATTTTAAAGCTACTTCCTGTAATATATCCTGCTTCATCTCCTGCCAGAAAATTCACTAATCCTGCTATCTCCTCAGGAAGCGCAAAGCGTTTCAACGGGATAGAATCCATAAGATATTGACGAATATTTTCATCAGCATTAATTAGCATATCTGTTTCCGTAGCTCCAGGTTCTACACTGTTTACGGTTATTTTTCTTGGGGCAAGATCCCACGCAAGGCCTCTGGTATAAGCTGAAACTGCAGCTTTTGTCGCGACATAATCCGACATGCCCGGGCTACCGATCCTGATCCCACCAACGGAGGCAATATTGATGATGCGTCCTCCGTCTGGCATATATTTCTGTGCTGTTCTTACTGCTTCGGCAACTGAACGAATATTTACATCGATCTGGGTATTGTATGCTTCTGCTCGTTCGCTTGCCGTTTCAATCGGACCGTTTACGGCTACAGCAGCATTATTCACCAATATATCAATCTTTCCAAAAACAGCTACAGCGTCTTCGATTGCTTTTTCTACGGCACCTTGAATTGCCCCGTTAGCTTTTATAGCTACTGCTTTTCCACCCGCCTGAATTATGTCGGATACTATCTGCTGAGCGCTGTTTTCTGAATTTATATAGGTGAAAGCCACCATTGCCCCTTCTTTTGCAAGGCGTTCTACGATTGCTTTTCCCATTCCGCGAGTTCCTCCGGTAACGAAGGCTGCTTTTCCTTTTAATGTTGACATTTTAATATAATTTTTAGTTTAAGAGTTTGTTTTTTATGTAATCTTTTTAAATAACCTATTGCAAGCAGCATTGATCATTTATAATTTTTAAGTCTTTCTATTTGAAATTTTATCTTTACGGATAAACTATGATTTTACCTGCAGTATGGTTTTTCTCAATTTCCGTGTGAGCCAGCGCCATTTCTTCGAGTTTAAATGTTTTTGAAATATGTGGTTTTAACAGATCTTTTTTCAGTAATTCGGCAATGGCCATCATATCTTTTCCACTGGAGACAACAGCATTATAGAAAGCATGTACATCAAGTTCTTTAGCTTGTTTTTCCCACTTGCTACCTTCAATATAAGACCAAAGACTTAATAATGTACCTCCCTTTTTCACAATACGAAGAGTTTTCTCTATATGCTCATCCCGGAGCCCCTCAATAACATAATCTACCGGTTCTAATACCTCTAAAAAGTCGGTCTTTTCGTAATCGATGAATTCATCTGCACCAAGGCTCATCACCAGCTTTTCTTTTGCCCCGGAAGCTAAAGCAATAACATGAGCTCCGAAATTTTTGGCAAATTGTATGGCAAAATGTCCCACACCACCTCCTGCAGCGGTTACCAAAACACGGTCACCTGGCTTTATCGGTTTTTTATTGAGAGGCTGCCAGGTAGTTAACGCTGCCATTCCTGCGGCGGCAGCTTCAGCATGTGATATGTTATCAGGTTTCAGTGCAATATCGGCCTTACTAGCCACCACATATTCTGCATATGCTTTACCATGTCCGGCCGTAGTGTGCGTAGGAAAATTAAGTAATCCAAAAACTGTGTCACCAATAGCGAATGTTGTGATATTATTTCCTAGTGCTACAATAACGCCGGAAACATCCCATCCTAATATTTTGGGATTCTCATTGTTAAAAATATAATCTAACGCAGGGTTTTGCCGGGCATAGATATCAGTAGGGTTAATGCTGATAGAATGAACTTTTATCAACACTTCGTCATCTTTTGGTGTTGGGATGGGAAGATCTGCCATAGCCAATTGGTCAACATCTCCTTGTTTTTTTAATATGACTGCTTTCATTTTAGTAATTAAATAATGTGTGCTTTGATTGAGATCCTTAATTTTGATCTTTATCTTATTTTCTTGTACAAAGTTATAAGCAATTAGGTATAACTTTGTAACCAGTATCATGGCTGATACTTCAAACCATAAGAATGGATAAAAGCCAATGACCTATAACAATATTAATTTTGTTGGCATAACTTTGTAATAAAATACTTAAGGAAATGAAAGAATGTGTAAAAACAAAAATTGATAAGCAGGATATAAAAGCTTTACAGGACACAATTTATGTGATCGGAGGCAAGTGGAAGCTACCTATTATTTATTCCATCTGTAATGGTAATAAGCGTTTCAGTGATATTGAAAAAAGCATTCCTGGGATTACAAAGCGGATGTTATCATTAAATTTAAAAGAGCTGGAAGCCAATAAACTCATTACACGAAAAGTTGATATAGATTTCCCCTCAAATATTGAATATGAATTTACAGAATATGCGAAGGAATATGGAGCTCTAATTACTGATATGATCGAGTGGGGCAAAAAACACAAAAAAATAATTGTTGAAAAACTAAATTAATAGATCATTTTTCTAAAGATATTCTGGTATCCATTACCTTTGTCATTGTAATTTTCTCCATTCTTGTTCAGGGAAATTACCGTAGAAAAATTGATCAAAAAAATTAACCTCTTAAAATACTGTCAGGTAAAAACCAACGCTGATGAAAATTCATAACAGAAAAAAATACTTAAGTTTTCTCAAATTTAAAAGAGACTTTCAGAAATATGGGCTTGAAAAAGCAAGAAGTTATGAGCTTGTACTTCATTGGCTGCATAACAGGCTCAGTAGAAGTCAATTTCTTTTACTCTCCGGTATTCTTGTGGGATGTACTGCCGGACTGGCAGGGGTCATTCTAAAAACATTAGTTCACAACATTCATTACTTTATCACCCATAAAGTGCATTTTGAATACCAGCTTCTGTTCTATCTTGTATTTCCATTCTTAGGAATTGTTCTGACCACAATGATCGTCATTACCCTGTTTAAAGGTCAGGACAGAAAAGGTATTGGAGCGATACTTTATGAGATTGCACAAAACTCAAGCATCGTATCTTCGGTAAAGATGTATTCTCAAATTATACAAAGTGCGGTAACCGTAGGTTTGGGAGGATCTGCAGGTTTAGAAAGTCCAATTGCGGTAACGGGTTCTGCTATCGGATCGAATTATGCACAAACCTATAGACTGGGATATAAAGAGAGAACATTGCTATTGGCTGCGGGTGCCACCGCCGGAATTGCATCAGCTTTCAATGCTCCTATTGCAGGGATTATGTTTGCTTTTGAAATTCTGTTAACCGGAGTTGTTTTTACAGATTTTATCCCTTTGGTTGTCGCAGCCGTATGTGGAAGTCTTCTATCGAGAATACTTCTTCAGGAAGATGTACTGTTCAGATTTTACACCAGAGATTCATTCAATTACAGAAATGTCCCCTATTACCTTATATTAGGAATTGTGACAGGCTTATATGCCAGGTATTTTGTGATCATCTCACAGAAGGTCGAACATTTTCTCAAAAAACTCTCCATCTCCCGTCTTCGAAAAGCGATGCTGGGAGGTGCTGTTCTTTCTGTATTATGTGTCCTTTTTCCTCCTCTTTTCGGAGAAGGGTATGATACGGTAAAAGCCTTTACAAATGGTAATACACAGGCCGTTATTGAAAACAGCTTTTTCAGGTACTTTGAAATTAAAGACTGGACCATTATTCTTTTCCTGTTAATGGTTTGCTTATTAAAAGCCTTTGCCACATCGTTTACAATTTTCAGTGGAGGAAATGGAGGAAATTTTGCACCTTCCCTTTTTGCAGGTGGAACCGTTGGATATTTATTTGCGCTGGTATGCCAGCAGATCGGATTTACCGATGTACCAGTAACCAATCTTGTCCTTGTAGGAATGGCCGGGGCGATGAGTGGCGTCCTGTATGCTCCTCTTACGGCAATCTTTCTGATTGCAGAATCAAGCCTCGGATATGATTTATTTATTCCCCTGATGATTGCCTCCGTGATATCCTATCTTATTGCCAAATGGTTTTCACCCATATCTCCTGAACTCAAATCGATGGCCGACCAAGGTAAAATATTTACCGATAAACACGACAGAAATATTCTTTCTGCTCTTCATAGTGAAGATTTTATAGACTATAACTCCCAGACAATTAACGAAAATATTTCCGTATCAGAAATGTTCGAATTCTTCAAAAAGAGCAACAAAAATATTTTTGCAATAATCGACGACCAAAGAACATTAAGAGGTATGTTCTCAATAGATGATATTCGCCCTTATCTGTTTGGAGACCATGATGTTCCTAAAAGTATTGCTCAGATTATGAAAGCTCCGGCAGCTGTTATTCATAAAGAGGATAAACCATTGGAAATTCTTCAGATTTTTGATGATACAGGAGTGTGGAATCTACCTGTAGTAGACGAAGAAAACAGATTTATAGGATTTATCTCCAAGTCTTCCATTTTGATGGGATACCGTCAATTGTTAAAAGAGTACTCGGAATAACATTTATACGAAAAATTTTTAGTACATCAGTAAAACAATAATTTTTTCATAATCATTTGGTGACTAAAGCTAAGAGCTACTAAAAAGACTTATAATTATCTAAGTCTTTTTAGCGCCGTATCACCTTAGTATTATAGGTTAGATAAAAACCGGGAACAATAATTTCCAATATTCCTGTCCTCGTCTTTATTGCCCTTCACCTTATTTTTTTAACGAACTATCAACGATACAACAGACTGTTGGTATGCCCTTTTATTGTTCCACTATAGTCAGCGCATTATAAATCCCATTCCCTGAAATATCAAACTGACTTATAGTACCATCAAATGCAACCGTAATCCAAGTAAAAGGTCTTAATTTATCTCCCTTGTTTAAGTAGACACTTACTGTACATGCTGAGCCTACAGGCACGGCGTTAGGACTAGCTCCTGTATCGGAAGCGTAACCATTATTTGTTTTTACCCTCTGTATAATTGTACCCGATGGATTTCTGACTTCCCAAATAGCTTCCGTTTGGTTATTTCCCCCTGTATTTACCTGGCTGGACTGTAATGCAAAAGTAAAAGTGGCAAAGTAAACACCAGCTCTTGGCGCAACGAATTCACCAGTAGCCGGATTAAAATTAGCTGTCGGTACCCCTGAGTCCGAGTCCAATTTCTCGGTCCAATTCGTCAAATAAGAAGACCTTCGCTGAACAATGCCTGACTTTGTTCCTATCTCTGATGGCACACTACTTTCAAATACATATGTATCCTGTGTTGTTTTGCTTGCCATTACTACAATACGAGGTTTTCCTTTAGGAAAAAAACTGATCCAATTGGTGCCATCAGAAAACTCCAGATATCCTTTTACACCAATTGCAGGACTTGCAATATAACGCAATGCTCCAGCTCCAGCCTGGGTA
>CBFGVN010000089.1:0-10108 GCA_965651845.1 uncultured Chryseobacterium sp.
TGGTACAATAACGGTCCTGAATTTACTGCAACTGCACCAGTTCATAACACTATTCTTCCTTTTACCAGAAATGTGGTTGGCTCTATGGATTATACGCCGGTCACTTTTACCAATTCACAGTTTCCGCATCTGACTTCTTATGGTCACGAATTGGCTTTAAGTGTGGTATTTGAATCTGCATTGCAACATTTTGCAGACAGACCGGAAGGCTATTACGAATTGCCGGATGAGCCAAAGAAATTCTTAAGAGAAGTTCCGACTAGTTGGAATGAAATCCGACTGTTACAAGGGTTTCCGGGAAAAGATGTTGTGATGGCAAGAAGGAAAAATAATATATGGTATGTTGGCGGTATCAATGGAGAAAATCAGGAAAAGAATATTAAAATCAAATTTGATTTTTTAGATAAAAGCAAAAAGTATAAACTAAGATTAATAAAAGACGGAAAACATGATAAACAACTTTTAACCAAAGATTCTGTGATAGAAAGCACAGATTCTGTTGAGGTAAAAGTTCTGAGAAGAGGTGGTTTTGTAGCAGTAATTTCACCTTTATAAATTTAATGATGAGATTTAAAATAATAACATATTGGCTTACCGTTCTTCCCATTTTAGTTTTTGGGCAGCACTATGTATCCTACAGCAAGAATGCTGAAGAGGTTTCTGTGAATCTCTCTGAAGGATATTTAGTCTTAAGACCTATGAACGAAAATGCTGTAAGAATACAGTTTGTAAAGGAGATAAAACCGGAAGAAAATCAGTTTGTTTTCGTCAATGAAAATAGTTCTTCAGATTTTAAATTTAAAGAAAATGCTTCTTCTTTAAAACTAAAAACTAAAAATTATGCTGTTTTATTCAATAAAAAAACGGCTCAGCTTACCTTTCTGGATGGCAATGGTAAAGTTTTACTTTCAGAAGCTGTAAATAGCCGAAAACTTATAGAAAGTAAAGTATCTTCACAACCTTGTTATATTGCTGAGCAAAGTTTTATCAATGATAAAGATGAGCAGCTCTTGGGATTAGGTCAGTTTCAGGACGGTCATTACAATTTGAAAAATATCAGTCGAAAGCTGATTCAAGTCAACAGCCAGATTGCTTTGCCTTTTTTGTATTCCTCAAAAGGATACGGAATTTTGTGGAATCAGTTTGGATTAACCTGGTATAATCCGGCAGACGAATCGGTTCCTTTAGAAAAAGAAGCTGTTACTAATGGGGTAGAGAAAGAAGTAACGGGTACTTCAGGAACCGTAAAAGTTTCCCAGCAACAAGCCTTGCATAAAGGTAAGATTTTAATTGAAAAAAGTGGAGAATATACTTTTATGCTGGACTTGGGGAATATGGATAACCGCCATTTTCTTACCATTGACGGAAAACCTGTAATCGATCAGTCTAATCTTTGGCTTCCCCCTGCTGTGAGCACTAAAGTTTTTCTTACAAGAGGCGAACATCGTTTTCAAGTAGTTTGTAAAGCGACCAACACGCCTTCATTACAGTATAAATTAGCGGAGGACATGACTACATTCCGTTCACCACACAGTAAGTCATTAGATTATATTTTGTTTGCAGGAAATAATGCAGATGAGGTTATTTCGTCTTACCGGGAAATCACGGGTAAGGTGCCGATGCTGCCAAAATGGGCTTTTGGATATTGGCAATGTAGAGAGCGATATACTTCTGCAGAACATCTGGTAAAGACCGTAGAAGAATTTAGAAAGCGTAATTTGCCGGTAGATGTCATTGTTCAGGATTGGCAGTATTGGGGGAAATATGGTTGGGGCGTACCTAAATTCGATGAGCAAAACTATCCTGAACCCGAAAAATTTATTGAAAGATTGCATCAGCTTCATTCAAAATTTTCAGTATCCGTTTGGGAAAATTTAGATAAAAAATCTGAGGTCGCCAAAGATTATGAAGGCCTGTACATACCGGATAGTCCATGGATTGATATTTTTAATCCTAAAACACAAAAAATACATTGGAATGCCTTAAACAAAAATCTTTTTCAGAATGGAGTAGATTCCTGGTGGATGGATGCCACGGAACCGGAAAATGATGCATTGGTCGGCAAAAATACTTTTTTGGGAATTGGTGAATTTTACAGATTGACGTATCCTTTTTTCGTAAGCAAAGCAGTTTACGAAGGACAGAGAGCAACTAATCCTGATAAAAGAGTAGTTATTTTAACCAGGTCTGCGTTTCCCGGGCAACAGCGGTTCGGAACCATCAATTGGTCTGGTGATATTGGCTGGGATTGGGATGCTTACAGAAGGCAAATTGTGGCCGGATTGAATTATTCCATCTCCGCAATGCCTTATTGGACAACCGACATTGGAGGTTTTTTCCGGCCCGGTTCTTCTCAATATTCTGACCCAAAATATCATGATATTTTGATGAGGTGGTTTCAGTGGGGTGTTTTTAGTCCAATTTTTAGAATGCACGGTTACCAAACCGAAACAGAACCTTGGAAATATGGAGAAAAAATAGAAAGCAATATGCGCGATTTGATGAATCTCAGATATCAATTATTGCCGTACATCTATTCTCAATCTTGGGAAACTTCAAAAAATAACTCTACCATTATGCGGCCAATGATAATGGATTTTCAAGGGGATAAAAAAGCCATTGAACAGTCTTATCAATATATGTTTGGAAAATCTATACTGGTTGCTCCTGTAGTTAAACCAGATGCTGAAAATTGGGAGGTTTATCTTCCTGACGGTTATTTCTGGTACGATTTCTACACCAACCAAAAAAATAATGGCGGAAAAACCATTGTAGCCGATGCTTCGCACAATAAAATTCCACTTTTTATAAAATCAGGTTCTATAATTCCTATGGGTGAAGTAATGCAATATACTTCGGAAAAATCTAATCAGGAACTTACCATAAAAATATATGCAGGCAATGATGGAAATTTTACACTTTATGAAGATGAAGGAGATAATTATAACTACGAAAAAGGAAAATATACCCTGATTTCTTTCAAATGGAATGATAAAGCAAAAAAATTACGGATTGATAAACGTGTGGGGACTTACTCAGGGCAAAACAACCATAGAGTTTTTAATCTGGAAATGATAGGAATCAATAAGGAAGTTATTACCCAAAAAATCTCTTATGAAGGGAATGAACTTACCATTAAATTTTAAAATGAAAAGGAAAATGAAAAAAATACTGATTACACTCAGTCTGTTATACGGTGGCTTAAATACTTTATTGGCTCAGAATCCCGTAATCCAGACTCATTTTACGCCAGACCCTGCGCCGATGGTGTACAAAAACAAGATGTATGTCTACACTGGAGACGATATTCCCGGCTATGATTTTTATTATATGACTAAGTGGAGAGTGTATTCTTCAGATGATATGGTGAACTGGACCGACCACGGCTCCCCACTTTCACTGGAATCTTTCAGCTGGGCCCGAGACAGGGCCTGGGCGGCACAATGTGTGGAACGTAATGGCAAATTTTATTGGTATATCTGCGTTCAGACGGTTGATAACAATATGGCGATTGGCGTTGCGGTATCAGACGGTCCGACAGGTCCATTTAAAGATGCACTCGGAAAACCATTGGTTACAACGGGAACCTGGGATAATATCGACCCGACGGTTTTTATTGATGATGACGGACAAGCCTATCTGTATTGGGGAAACAGCAAATTATTTTATGTGAAGCTCAACAAAGATATGGTTTCCTATGAAGGAAAAATCACCGAAATTCCACAATCGGTGGAAGCTTTTGGCGGTTTGAGACGTCCCGGAAGAAGTGATGAGGTTTTGCAGAAGCAGGAACAGTTTAAAGATGTTTTTGTGGAAGGCCCTTGGTTTTACAAGCGCAACAAGCAATATTATATGATGTATGCCGGAATGACCAACCGAACCGAATGTTTGTCTTATGCCACAAGTCAATCACCAACAGGACCGTGGAAATATCAGGGAAAAATAATGACCGACCAGCCGACGAACAGTTTTACCAACCACGGTGGAATCATCGATTTCAAAGGGAAATCCTATCTGTTCTATCATACAGGATTATTGCCAGGCGCAGGAAGTTACGGAAGATCAGCATCTATTGAAGAATTCAAATACAATACGGATGGCAGCATCCCGAAAATTACAATGACCAAAGAAGGCGTAAGTCCTGTGGGAACATTAAATCCTTATAAAAGAAACGAAGCGGAAACAATAGCCTGGTCGGAGAAATGCAGCACTTCCGAAAACAAAAAGACGGGAGTTTATGTTTCCGATACCAGAGTTGGAGGCCATATAAAAATTCGTTCGGTGGATTTTGGAACTAAAGGAGCATCAGAATTTTCAGCTTCTGTTGCCGCAGGTATTGACGGTGGAATTTTAGAAGTCAGATTAGATAAATTAGACGGAAATAAAATTGCTGAGATTGAAGTTCCAAGAACCGGAGGTTGGGAAGAATTTAAAACCTTAACATCCAAAATTTCAGGATCTGTTTCCGGTGTCCACGATGTATATTTTGTCTTTAAAGGAAAAAATATTACAGCCGGAAGAGTGCTTTTCAATTTTGATTACTGGAGTTTTCAGAAAAAATAATATGGACGAAAAATTCCCCTCCTCTGGAGGGGTGGCGAAAATTCAAAGAATTTTTGACGGGGTGGTTAAAATGATCTGTATAACAATATCAGAAACCAGATTCATCAAACCATAACAATACAACCACACAGTTTCTACAAGCGTTAGCGGCTTTGTGAAACTTAAAAAATATATTTATAAAAAAAAAAACTTTGTGCATTTAGTGTTCAAAATCAATAGTTTAAATATGAAAAAAACAATAAAAACGATACTCAATCTCTGTTTAATAGGATGTTCGGGAACATTATTTTCTCAGAATCCTATTATCCAAACCAATTATACCGCCGACCCGGCGCCGATGGTTTACAACGACAGGCTTTACGTCTACACCACGCACGATGAGGACGACTCCACGTGGTTCACGATGAATGACTGGAAAGTCTATTCCACCAACGATATGGTGAACTGGACCGACCACGGAACCATTCTTTCCTACAGCGATTTCGACTGGGCAAAACGTGATGCCTGGGCAGCACAATGCGTGGAAAGGAACGGCAAATTTTTTATGTATGTTCCGATGTGGTCAAAAACTAACAACAAAGGCGCGATCGGCGTTGCGGTGGGTGACAGTCCGTTTGGCCCGTTTCATGACCCGCTTGGAAAACCTCTTGTTCAGAGTGAATGGGGCGACATCGATCCAACGGTTTTTGTTGATGATGATGGTCAGGCGCATATGTACTGGGGAAATCCAAAACTGAAATATGTAAAACTCAATCAGGATATGATTTCCTATTCCGGCGATATTGTGGAAGTGCCGATGACCGTAGAATCTTTCGGAAAAAGGGATGGAAAAGAAAACCCTGAAAGACCGACAAAATACGAGGAAGGACCTTGGCTGTACAAAAGAAAAAATCTGTATTATCTGTTCTGGCCGGGCGGTCCACTTCCGGAATTCATAGGATATTCCACAAGCAAAAGTGCACAAGGACCGTGGAAATACGGCGGAATCGTAATGCCAACAGAAGGAAAATCTTTTACCAACCATCCCGGAATTGTTGATTTCAGAGGAAAAACTTATTTCTTTTATCATAATGGAGCTTTGCCGGGAGGAAGCGGATTTACAAGGTCGGTGAGTGTTGAGGAACTTAATTTTAATAAAGACGGTTCTATTTCACCGATTAAAATGACGAATGGAATTACCAAAGCGATTGCAAGCATTAATCCTTATTCCTTTAATCAGGCAGAAATGATTGCGTGGTCTGAAAATGTGAAATCTTATCAGAACAAAGAAGCAGGCGTCTTCATCAAAGCTAAAAAAAGCGGCGCCTACACCAATGTGAAAAATGTGGATTTCGGTAAAAAAGGAGCATCAGCATTTTCAGCCCGAGTTGGAACGACACACAACAGCGATGTAACGATGGATGTTCATCTGGACAGCATTAGCGGACCCGTTATCGCCACAGTAAAAGTCCCTTTAACTGGAGGAGACGACCGTTGGGAAACCGTAAAAGCCGATGTAAAGGAAAAAGTTACCGATGTTCACGATGTGTATTTTGTATTTAATGGAAAAGCAGCAAAAAATGTAATGTTTTTCGATTATTGGACTTTTCTTGAAAATAATTAATTATGACTAAAATATTATCCTACCTATCAATATTACTCTTTTTCCTGACCGGAATTTCAGGTTTTGCACAAGTCGCAGAAATCTCCAGCCCCGACGGAAAATTAAAGCTAAATATCTTTTCTGAAAACGGAAAAGCTCTTTACAACGTTAGTTTTCAGGGAAAAATGATGTTGGAAAAATCACCATTAGGTTTAGTTACCAATGAATCTGATTTCTCTAAAAATTTGAAATTTATCGACAGCAAAAAAGATCAGATTTCTAAAAAATATACAAATGAAAAAATCAAAAAGTCGGAAGTCAATTATACGGCTAATACATTGACAGTCAATTTTACCAATGCAGACAACTTCAATATCGGGATTGAATTTCAGGTGAGCAACAACAATCTGGCTTTCAGATATGAGATTCAGCCGATGAAAGACCGTTTGAGCGCGGTTGTACAATCGGAAATTACAGGTTACAGATTTCCATCTCAAACCACGACATTCCTTTCCCCGATGATGAAGCCGATGACAGGTTTTGCCAGAACCGCTCCAAGCTACGAAAGCGGCTATAAAGCGGATGCAGAATTAGGAACAAAAGCTAATTATGGTTATGTTTTTCCAGGATTGTTCCATATAGGAAATGATGGCTGGATTTTATTGTCCGAAACGGGTGTGAACAGCCTGTACTGCGCTTCTCATCTCGATACAACTTCCGAGAAAAATCTTTATCACATTGCTTACCCAAATATGGCCGAAAACAATGGTTTTGGAAGCACCGGAGCCGCGATTTCACTTCCGGGAAAAACACCTTGGAGAACTATTACCATTGGAGATTCTCTGAAACCAATTGTTGAAACGACGATTCCTTTTGATGTTGTAGAACCGATGTATGAGCCTTCGCAGAAATACACTTTCGGAAAATCGACCTGGAGCTGGATTTTATGGCAGGATAACAGTATGAATTATGAAGACCAAAGCCTGTTTATCGATTTAGCATCAAAACTCGGTTATGAATACATTTTGATTGATGCGCTTTGGGACAAAAATATCGGAAAAGAACGAATGAAAGACCTCTTTCAATATGCAAAATCCAAAAATGTTGGGGTATTGCTTTGGTACAATTCCAACGGCGCTGCGAATGATGCACCGATGGGGCCAAGAAACAAAATGAGCTCATCCATCGAACGCAAAAAAGAAATGAAATGGCTGAAAGATATCGGTGTAAAGGGGCTGAAAGTCGATTTTTTCGGAGGCGATAAGCAGGAAACAATGCGCCTTTACGAAGATATTCTTTCTGATGCCAATGATTTTGGATTAAAGATTATTTTCCACGGAGCTACTTTGCCGAGAGGCTGGGAAGTGATGTACCCGAATTATGCCGGAAGCGAGGCTGTTTTGGCTTCAGAAATGCTGTATTTTTCAGAAGATGTCCGCAAGCAGGAAGCTTTTTTTGCGACGTTGCATCCGTTCATTAGAAACACTGTAGGAAGTATGGAGTTTGGCGGAGTTTTCCTCAATAAATATTTAACGAAATCCAACAAGGATAAAAACAAAAGATATACTACGGATGGTTTCCAATTGGCGACCGCTGTACTGTTTCAAAATCCGGTTCAGATGTTTGCCGTGATGCCGAATAATCTGACCGATGCTCCGAATTTCCAGCTAGATTTTATGAAAAATGTTCCCACACAATGGAATGATACTCAATACATCGACGGTTATCCGGGCAAGTATGCTGTAATTGCAAGGAAAAGTGGAGATTCTTGGTATATTGCCGGAGTCAATGCTGAAAACTCTGTTCAAAAACTTACTTTGAAACTTCCGATGCTGGCTGGAAAATCGGTCAAGCTCATCGATGATGATTCAAAAGGGGTGACTTCTGAAAAAACAATTACTTTTGGCAAAAACGGAGAACTCAAAATAGAAATTCAATCCAAAGGAGGATTTGTGATTCATTAATATCTGATTTTAAACCGAAAATAAAACTCAAAATGAAAGTTAGAAATTTCAGACCGTTAATGATTTTTAAAATTGTCTTTATGATGATTTTTCTTAGTCATCAGTTGTCTTTCGGGAAAATAAAACTTCCTGATTTGATAAGTGATAAAATGGTTTTGCAACGTGATGTCGAGCTTAAAATTTGGGGTTGGGCAGATGTTGGTGAAAATATTACCATCAAATTCCGAAATGAAACTTACAATACATCACCGGATAAGAACGGAAAATGGTCTGTTCAATTGAAACCGCAGAAAGCAGGCGGACCGTTTGTGATGGAAATCAATGAAATTACGATTCGGGATATTCTGGTGGGAGATGTCTGGCTCGCTTCCGGGCAGTCTAACATGGAAACGCCTATTGCCCGTTTAACAGACCGTTTTCTGGAGATTAATGTTTCTGATTTTAATAAAATCCGCTACTTCAAAGTTCCTACGCAGAATAGTGTTGAATCTGTCCGGGAAAATATAGCATCCGGCGGAAAATGGTTCACAGGAACGGCTTCAGAAGTAATGAATTGGACGGCCTTTGCTTATTTCTATGCGGTAGAAGCGTATGAACATACCAAAATTCCGCAGGGAATGTTGGTTTCCAGTTTGGGTGGTTCGTCAATTCAGAGTTGGGTCAGTCAGGAGCATCTCAAGAGTTTTCCTGATGATATCATCGATAAACAGGCATTATCAGCACTTAATTCTTCAAAAATGGATCAAGGAAGGAATCTTTGGAATCAAAAGGATTTTAATGACGGAAATTGGGAAAAGGCAAAAGTTCCCGGAAAATGGAAAGATAATGGAATCCATGCAAAAGGTACGGTCTGGTTCAGAAAGAGCTTTGAACTTCCTGCCTCAATGGACGGAAAATTTGCCCGATTGTATCTGGGAGTGATGGTGGACAGTGATTCGGTTTTTGTAAATGGAAAATTCGTGGGTTCTACTTCATACACGTATCCACCAAGAAAATATGATATTCCGGGCGGAATTTTAAAACAGGGAAAAAATACGATTGCCATTCAGTTGACTTCCAATTTCGGAAACGGTGAATTTGTAGCCGATAAGCCTTATAAGATTGTAGGAGACGGCGTTACCGTTGATTTAACGGGCGAATGGAAATATAACATCGGCAGAGATACGAGCAAAGATGAAGAATATAAATCAAAGCTGAAAAACCTGAGAAATACGCCTTCCGGATTGTACAACGGAATGATTTATCCAATTCGGGATTACAAAGTTCGGGGTGCCATCTGGTATCAGGGCGAAAGTAATGCCGGTCAATCTGAAAACTATGCAGATTTGCTGAAAAATCTTATCGAAAACTGGCGGGAAGTATTTCAATGGAATCAGATGCCGTTTTTATTGGTTCAGCTCCCCAATTTTATGGAAAAAACAAACGATCCGAATGCGCCAAGCGGATGGGCAGAAATTCGTGAAGCTCAGTTTAAAACGTCACAGACTGTTCCGTATACGGCAATGAGCGTCAATTATGATATTGGTGAATGGAATGATATCCATCCCCTCAATAAAAAAGATATGGCAAAGCGTCTATTTCTGGCTGCCCGAAAATTGGTGTACGGTGAAAAATTGGTAAGCAGTGGTCCTGTTTTCAAGTCTATGAAGGTAGAAAATTCTAATATCATCCTTTCGTTTGACAATATTGGAAATGGCCTTCAAAGTAAAACAGGAAATCTGAAACATTTTGCAATTGCCGGAAGCGACAAAAAATTTGTCTGGGCTGAAGCAAAAATTAAAGGCAACACAGTCATTGTAACCAGCAAGGAAATCAAAAATCCGGTTGCAGTGCGATATGCGTGGAGCAATAATCCCGAAGATGGCAATCTGCAAAATAAAGAAGGTTTGTTGGCATCGCCTTTCAGAACGGATGATTGGTAATTTTTTAATTGCTTTAATATTAAATAAAATACTCATAAAATATTGATTATGAAGACAATTTTTAACTATTTTTCTCT
>CBFGVN010000090.1:0-10029 GCA_965651845.1 uncultured Chryseobacterium sp.
TAAAAAAAAAACATTGAATTTTAACTTTTTTTTTAATTAAAAGTGTCTTTTTTACACTTGTTATATATTTTTTTTTACTTTTTTTTCTCACAATTCTTATCATAATATTTACATGAAAAAAATAATTAATTTTTCAATGTATTTTTTTATATAATTACTTGTAAAATGACATTTTAAATCATTAATAAGTGTAATGGTTATGATAAGCTTATCATAATTTATATGTAAATGTTATCATGAAAAATCGATATGTAAAATGCTGATATTTAGTTGTCAGTGTAAAAAATATTTTTTTTATTCGATTGAATTTTTATATTTGTCATGTTACGTAAATGTTAACGTTTGTATGACCCCAAATTTTATACATACCTATGTTTCTGTTGACTGTGTTGTTTTTGGATTTGACCACGAGAACAGACTGAATATTTTATTAGTGGAGAGACATCTTGATGAAGAAAAGCAAATAAAGCTTCCCGGAAGTCTTATATTGAGTGATGAAGATGTCGATGACGCCGCAGAGAGGGTATTGCATGAGCTGACAGGGATAAAAAAAATGGTTCTGAAGCAGTTTAAATGTTTTGCAGATCCCATGAGGGCAAAAAAGGAAAACGATATCAAATGGATGGGAATAGAATATAAACATCACATTGATAGGATCATTACAGTAGCTTATCTGTCTCTCTGTAAGATTGATCATAAGATTAACAGTACAAAGTATGCTACAGTAGATTGGTTTCCGGTTGATGAGGTTCCTTCATTACCCTTTGATCATAATAAAATTATTAATGAATCTTTAGTAGAGATCAGAAAATGGATCGAATTGGATTTCTCTATTATTTTTGAGCTGTTGCCCAAAAGATTTACGATAAGACAGCTGTATCAGCTATACAGCGCATTAAGTGAAAAATATATTGATATTAAGAATTTTCATAAAAAAATCTCTTCGTTCAATTATATTGTTCCACTGGATGAAATTGAAAAAAATGTATCGCATCGTGCAGCAAGATATTATAAATTCGATGCCAAAATTTACAAGAAAAACAACACTAAACTAATAAAATAATACCTTTTTTAAAATTATATGTACTTACTAGGCTATGATATCGGCAGTTCTTCTGTGAAAGTTTGTCTCATCGAGGCATCCAGCGGGAAATTAATTGCATCCGAATTTTCTCCCAAAAAAGAAATGAAAATCACTGCTGTTAATCCCGGCTGGGCAGAGCAAAATCCAGTTGACTGGTGGATAAACCTAAAATTGGCACACGAGGCGGTAATGCATGAAGCGGGAATTCATCCTGAAGACATTAAAGGAATCGGTATTACGTGGCAAATGCACGGTTTGATCTTGGTTGATAAAGATCAGAATTTGCTGAGACCCTCGATTATTTGGTGTGACAGCCGTGCTGTTCCTTATGGTGAAAAGGCATTTAAAGAAATTGGAGAAGAAAAATGCTTGTCCCATTTATTGAATTCACCAGGGAATTTTACAGCTTCAAAATTAGCCTGGGTTAAAGAAAACGAACCGGAAATTTTCGAAAAAATTGATAAAATAATGCTTCCGGGAGATTATATCGCCATGAGACTTTCCGGAGAGATCGGAATGACGATTGAAGGTTTGTCAGAAGGAATTTTCTGGGATTTTAAAAATAATTGTATTTCGGAAGATGTTATTAATTATTACGGAATTCCAAAAAGCTTTTTCCCTGAAATTGTGCCGACTTTCGGAATCCAGGCGACAGTTTCTGCAGCGGCCGCTCAGGAATTAGGCTTAAAAGAGGGAACTCCGATTTCCTACAGAGCAGGAGACCAACCGAATAATGCATTGTCATTAAATGTTTTCAATCCTGGGGAAATCGCTTCTACAGCAGGAACTTCAGGGGTTGTTTACGGAGTTTTAGATCAATTAGAGTACGATAAATTATCAAGGGTAAATACCTTTGCACACGTAAATCATTCCGAAGAATTAACAAGATTAGGAGTTTTACTTTGTATCAACGGAACAGGAATTTTAAACTCCTGGTTAAAACATAATTTTGCAACATCATTGTCTTCATACGGAGATATGAATGATAGCATCACTTTCACCTGTTGGAGCCAAAGGTCTGAGCATCATTCCTTTTGGAAACGGAGCCGAAAGAGTGCTTGAAAATAAGGAAACCAATTGTTCCATCCACGGAATTAATTTTAATATACATTCAAAAGGAGACATCTTGCGTGCCGCGCAGGAAGGAATCGTCTTCTCCTACGAATACGGAATGAATATCATGAGGAATATGGGAATGGATATTCAGGTAATCCGTGCAGGGAATGCCAACATGTTTTTAAGTTCGATTTTCAGAAAATCACTGGCCGGAGTGAGTAACGCTGTTATTGAGCTTTACGATACAGACGGAGCGGTAGGTGCCGCGAGAGCTGCAGGAATGGGAATCGGTTTTTATGCAGATTCTAAAGAAGCCTTTGCCTCTCTGGAAAGAATTGCTGTCATAGAACCACAATTAGAAAAAAGAGAACAATACTTAGAAGCCTATTCAAGATGGAAACAGCATCTTAACGAAATAAAATAATATAGTCTCATCAACAACGGAGTTTTCCATTGTACTTACTGACCTTTCCGGATCGGTGAGCAGGGATTTCTTACGCCGATTTTAAAATTAAACTAAAATTAAAACAATATATATGAACACTTTAACAGGTACAAAAGAATTTTTTACAGGTATCGACAAAATCAGGTTTGAAGGAAAAGAAAGCAGAAATCCATTGGCTTTCAGATATTATGATGCAGAAAGAATCGTGATGGGAAAACCGATGAAAGATTGGACGCGTTTTGCGATGGCTTGGTGGCATACCTTATGCGCCAACGGAAGCGATCCGTTCGGGGGACCGACAATTCATCATCCTTGGGACATCGGAAATGATGCCGTGACAAGAGCGATGCATAAAATGGATGCAGGTTTCGAATTTATGTCTAAAATGGGTTTCAACTACTACTGTTTCCATGACATCGATTTGGTAGATCCTGCCAATAGCTGGAAAGAATACGAAAAAAACCTTCAGGCTGTAGTTGAGTATGCAAAACAAAAACAACAGGAAACAGGAATCAAGCTTTTATGGGGAACAGCTAATGTTTTCACCCATGAAAGATACATGAATGGAGCTTCCACAAACCCAAATTTTGATGTTGTGGCTTGTGCAGGAACTCAGGTTAAAAACTCTATTGATGCAACAATCGCTCTTGGAGGTGAAAACTACGTTTTCTGGGGTGGTAGAGAAGGGTATATGAGCCTTTTAAACACAGACATGAAGCGTGAAAAAGATCATTTGGCACGTTTTCTTTCCATGTCGAGAGATTATGCCCGTCAGCAAGGTTTTAAAGGAACTTTCTTAATTGAACCTAAACCGATGGAGCCTACAAAACACCAGTACGACTACGATTCTGAAACGGTGATTGGCTTTTTAAGACATTACGGATTAGACAAAGATTTTAAATTAAATATTGAAGTGAACCACGCAACTTTAGCGGGGCACACATTTGAGCACGAGCTTCAGGCTGCAGTAGATGCAGGACTTTTAGGAAGTATCGATGCCAATAGGGGAGATTACCAAAACGGTTGGGATACAGACCAGTTCCCAATAGATTATTATGACATGGTTCAGGCTTGGCTGGTACTTCTTCCGGCGGGAGGCCTAGGAAATGGCGGAGTGAATTTCGATGCGAAAATCAGAAGAAATTCTATCGATCCTGAGGATTTGTTTATTTCTCACATTTCAGGAATGGATGTTTTTGCAAAAGGACTTTTGGCGGCTGCAGATATTCTTGAAAATTCAGACTATAAGAAGTTGAGAACAGACCGCTATGCTTCTTTCGACAACGGAAACGGAAAGGCTTTTGAAGACGGAACGCTTACTTTGGAAGACCTTCAGAGAATAGCTCATGAAATTGGGGAACCACAGCCAAAAAGCGGAAAACAGGAATTGTTTGAAGCTATTGTGAACATGTATATCTAATCAAAAATAAAAAGGCTCTAAACACTAAGGATTTTTTCTGAATTATAATTATTAATAGCCTTTTTATTCAACCCTAACATTTAAAATATAATAATTATGAACCGACTTTATTTAGCTAAAACCAATAAAGCTGCACTATTTTTTGCAATGGCTTTATTACCTTCCGGCTTAGCATATGCTCAGACTAAAAAAGATACTGTTGTCAAAGAGAAAAAGATAGAAGAAGTTGTGGTCATCGGATATGGTACACAAAGAAAAGAGTCCGTAACAGGGTCTGTTGCTACCGTGAAAGGAGATGCTCTTCGTGACGTACCTTCAGCAAACATTACCCAGGCATTACAGGGTAGAACGGCAGGTGTGGATATTTCCCAAACTTCCACAAAACCGGGAGCTGCCATGCAAATCCGTATTCGTGGTACAAGATCATTAACAGGTGATAATAATCCGTTAATCGTACTCGATGGAATTCCGTTTGTTGGCTCTTTGAGCGATATCAGTTCAAGCGATATTAAAAGTATTGACATCCTGAAAGATGCTTCTGCAACAGCCATTTACGGTTCCAGAGGTGCAAATGGAGTTATCTTGGTAACAACCAACAGAGGAACAAAAGGACAGAAACCAAGATTCAGCTATAATTCTTTTACAGGAGTTCAGACTTTGTTTTCAAAATATCCTATGATGGATGGTCCTAAGTATGCTAAATTACGAGCAGACGCCGGTAATCTCTATGGGCTTGGAACCGATGAAACATTGGATACAAACACAGATTGGCAAGATTTATATTATAAACCAGCAATGATAACCAGCCATGATATTGGCGTTTCTGGGGGAACAGAGGGTGGTAATTATAATGTAGGCCTATCTTATTTCAAACAAAATGCCTTAGTTCCGATACAAAATTATGAAAGGTTTTCATTGAGAATCGGGCTAGATCAGCAGGTTGGAAAAATCTTTAAGTTTGGCTTCACAACTAATACTAATTATACCGTTTCAGAAGGTAACGGAATTGCTTCCGCACCTACTTTAGGATATTCTCCTTTAGCAAATCCGTATAATCCGGATGGTACTATCAAAAGAACGATGAGTACAGCGTCCAATGTAGATCAAGCATGGATTTATATAAGAAAAACCGTTGAGAATTTGGGTGATAAATATGTAGACGAAAGCAAAGATTTTGCTTCCTATAACAATATTTATGGAGAAGTAAGCTTACCTGTTAACGGATTAAAATATAGATTAAATTTAGGATTGGATTATCGTACTTCTAATAGTGGAAACTATACAGGAACAGGAGTATTCAATATTAATGCTTCCGCACCTTCTGCAGCAGGAAAAGGGAATAATCAAACGTACCACTGGGTTTTAGAGAACTTATTAACGTATGACAGAACTTTTGGTAAGCACAAAATTAATGCGGTAGCTTTATATTCTGCAGAACAGAACAGATTTATAAGTTCTTATATGAGCGCAAGAAATGTGCCTGGTGATTTTTTCCAATATTATAATTTAGGACAGTCACCACAAGCCGATATTTCGGTGAGACCAGAAGATCAAGTCTATCAGCAATGGGGATTAATGTCTTACATGGGAAGAGCAATGTATACATTTGATAATAAGTATATGCTGACAGCAACATTACGTGCGGATGGATCATCCAGATTGGCGCCAGGAAATAAATGGCATACTTATCCAGCCCTTTCATTAGGTTGGAATGTTGCTAATGAATCCTTTATGCAAAACTTTAAATTTATAAATCAATTTAAATTAAGAGCCGGATGGGGACAAACCTCGAACCAGGCGGTTTCACCATATTCTACATTAGGTCAATTATCAGTTGTGCCATATAATTTTGGAACTACAAACGGCACAGGTGTTTATGTAAATCTTGCACCGAATCCGAACTTGGGTTGGGAATATTCGAAGACCCAGAACTATGGAGTTGATTTCGGGTTTTTAAATAACAGATTAACGGGTACTGTAGAATACTACAAAACTCATACAGAAGGGCTTCTGCAATCTGTTGCTCTTCCGCCTTCAGGAGGACTTCCGACCCAAACAGCGAACGTAGGGGAAACTGAGAATAAAGGATGGGAATTTTCACTGAATGGAATCATTTTTAATAATCCGGATGGTTTTTCATGGGACGCAGGTATTAACTTGTATACCAATAAAAATCAGATCCTTGCTTTGGCATCGGGTAGAGAAAGAGATGAAGGTAACCTATGGTTCGTAGGACATAATATCAATGCATTATTTGACTATCAGAATATTGGGCTATGGCAAGAAGGAGATCCTTATCTTAGCATTCTTGAGCCGCAGGCAGGCGCTGCAGTTGGTATGATAAAAGTATTGTACACGGGTGGCTATAATGCAGATGGAACACCGGTAAGAGCTATAGGCCCGGCAGATAGACAAATCATTGATACTGCACCGGACTGGCAAGGTGGTTTCAATATGCGTTTTGCATATAAAAACTTTGAATTAAGTACAGTTGGAGCTTTTCAGCATGGCGGGGTTCTGGTTAGTACATTATACGGCTCAACAAGTTATCTTAACAGATTAACTGGTAGAGGGGGAAATATAGATGTAGATTACTGGACAGAAGAAAATCCTAATGTAAGATATCCGAAACCAGGTGGTCTTAGAGAAGGAGATAACCCAAAATACTCTTCCACATTAGCTCTTTTTGATGGATCTTATCTTAAACTTAGAACAATAACATTAGGATATAATTTGAGTAAGGAGTTTTTAAAAGATTTAAAACTCAACAGCCTTAGAATTTATTTTACGGTTACCAATCCTGTAGTTCTTTTTTCACCATACCACAAAGAATCAGGAATGGATCCAGAACCAAACTCTCTAGGAGATCAAAACCAAGCGGTAAATTCTGGGTATAGACAAAGACAACTGGTTATAGGTACTAATAATCCTTCAACCCGTAACTATTTAATGGGAATTAATTTAACTTTCTAAAATACAAGGTCATGATAAATTTGAATAAAAAAATAGTATTAGGTTCCATGTTCTTTTTGCTAACATTTACTGGATGTAGTGAAATATTGGATGAACAGCCCAGATCAAATTATACGGTAGATTTTTTCAATACCGAAGATGGAATAAGGCAGGGAGTTACCGCACTTTATAGACATATGAGAACGCTCTATGGAAACGGATATTTCATGAGCAATTGTCAGAATGGAACAGATGAATCAACCTGGGGACAGAGTGCTGATGGTAACTTTAAAGATCTTGATATGACAGGAAATGTTGGAAGTCTTAATCCAAATACATTTCCTCCAAGTATGGTTTGGGGCTCTGTTTTCCCTTACATCAATACGGCGAACGGAATCATAGAAAAAGGACCGAGTTTTGGAATAGCCGAATCCTTAGTTTCCGAAGCGAGATTTTTTAGAGCATTTGATTATTTTTTATTGGTTCAGACTTATGGAGGAGTTCCATTGGATCTCGGCTCAGGTGAATTGTCATTTAATACTTCTGCTGTAACTACATCTAAAAGAAATACGGTACCGGAAGTTTATACTAAAGCTATTTTTCCGGATCTTTTAAAGGCTATTGATAATCTTCCCGTACAACCTCGAGTTACGGGTGGGGTTACAAAAAATGTTGCAAGATTATTCTTAGCAAAGGCTTATTTAACTTATGGTTGGTGGTTAGAAAATCCTAATGCCATCCCTACATATCCGGAAACACCAAGAACTGATCCGGGAGGACATACGGCACAATGGTATTTCCAACAAGCATATGATATTGCATTAAGTGGGATTAATAATCCGGGACCTTACGCATTACAACCAACATTCTATGATGTAAATGTTGGCTCAAATGATCGTAACACCGAATGTATGCTATATGCTGATCATACTTCTTCAAGTACTTATTACAATGAAGGAGATCCTACAGGATTTGGCTCAGGTTGGTCACCGGATAATTTTGCGGCTTGGATGCAAACTTGGAACTATACTAATTTAAAAAGTAGTAAAACTCCTGCTTGGTCAAGTGCTGATATTGTTAGCCCGGTTCAACGGGCAGCTACTCAATCCCTTGGAAGACCATGGGTACGTATGGCACCAACAATTGGGGTAATTAAAAATACATTTTCTGATAAAACAAATGATTCACGTTATGATGGTACTTTTGTAAGTACTTACAGAGGTAATTGGGAAAAAGCCGGTTTAGGAAATATTACATTATATAATGCTAATAATTTACCGGTAGCACCTGGTGGTGCTATTCTTTCATTCTTAAATGATGATTCTCAAACCCCGGCGTATCCATCTGGAGCAGGTCAAAATGGTGTAGGTGCTGGAACTTTACCGGGAAGGGCAGATTGGGTTGTTGCACCTAATGGCATCAGTAGAATGGTCTATCCTGGTTTATGGAAGATAGGAACTTACAGTACACTCGATCCGACAGGATTAGGATATCCGAATGCAGGTTTAACAAGACCTTTCAATATTGCCAAGTTTTCAGAGTTCTATTTTATTGCTGCTGAAGCTGCAGTAAAAGGTGCTACTGGTTCTGTATCAGCAAGAGATTTGATTAATGTTATTCGTGCCCGTGCAGGAAAATGGAAATTTAATAATGCTCAGAATGTTGCTTATATAGCAGATAACAGTGCTGCAATGATTGCTGCAACGCCATCTGCCATTACAATTGATTACATTCTTCAAGAAAGATCCCGTGAATACTACGGAGAATTCTACAGATGGTATGATTTGATCCGTACTCAAAAATGGGGAGAATATGCTGCTACGTATCAGATTGGCGGAGTTAATTACGGCGATCACACTCCTCAGACATTTACTCGAAATATACAAAAGTTCCATTATTTAAGACCTATTCCTCAGGGGCAGTTGGATAATATGAGTTTAAGTGCTGATGAAAAAGCAAAATATCAGAATCCTGGTTATTAGAAATTAATTAATTTCACATTTCATATATAGTTTACAGGGCAGATCCTAAAACATCTGCCTTGTTTTTAATTAAAAAATTTAAATGGTATGGAAAAAACATGGCGTTGGTTTGGGAAGAACGATAAAATTAAATTACAAACTCTTCGACAGATCGGTGTGGAAGGTATTGTTTCTGCGCTTCACGATGTTCCGAACGGGGAAGTCTGGAGTTTAGAGGCTGTGAATGATTACAAAAATTATATAGAAAGTCACGGTCTTCGCTGGTCTGTTGTGGAGAGTCTTCCTGTAAGCGAGGCGATCAAATACGGAGGTGAAGACCGTGATTTTTTGATAGAAAATTATATCAAAAGTCTCGAAAGCTTAGGAAAAGCAGGCGTTACTACGGTTTGTTATAATTTTATGCCGGTTTTAGACTGGGCAAGAACAGATCTTTTCCACGAATGGGAAGATGGTTCGTCATCGTTGTATTTTGATAAGGCGAGATTTGCTTATTTTGAAATTCATATTCTGAAGAGAGAAGGTGCAGAAAACGATTATAATTCTGAAATCCTTCAAAAAGTTGAAGAATTAAAAAATACGCTTTCAGAAAAAGATAATAATGATCTGATAGATTCAGTCATTGTAAAAACACAGGGATTCGTTAATGGAAATATCAAAGAAGGCGAATTAAATCCGGTAGAAAAATTCAAAAATTTATTGGCATTATATAATGGAATTGATAAAAATCAGCTTCGTCAAAACCTTAAATATTTTCTCGAAAAAATAATGCCGGTCTGCGAAGAGTGGAACATTCAGATGTGTGTGCATCCCGATGATCCGCCTTTTGCTTTATTAGGCTTACCAAGAATCGTAACCAATGAAGAAGATATCGACTGGTTCCTGAATGCTGTAGACAATCCTCACAACGGACTGACTTTCTGCGCGGGTTCACTTAGCGCCAATCTTCAGAATGACGTTCCGAAACTGGCCCAAAAATTTGCTCACAGAACAAAATTTGTTCATTTGAGAAGTACCAATGTTTTCGAAAATGGAGATTTCATCGAGGCCCATCATTTAGGCGGAAGAGGAAAATTAATCGAAGTGATCCGCG
>CBFGVN010000091.1:0-9915 GCA_965651845.1 uncultured Chryseobacterium sp.
CAGCGAATAAAGGCGCAGAAATCAAATGAAGATGAACAATGGTTTTTATGTCATAACTCTTGTGCAAAAGCAGCCACGTATAGGCAATCATACAGAAATAAGCAAAAGTATAGTATGAGAATAATTTTTCCTGAATAATAAAATAAAAAATTAAACTATATACCCCCAATATGATTAACATTAAAAATACATACTTTGCAATAAGTTTTCTCTTTAAGAGATCGGTAGACTGTTTAAAAAATTCCTCTTCATTCATTACTTATCAGTGTTTTTTAATAATTGACTTATCTATTTGTTTGATTTACAAATATATGAAAAACATGTAATGAAATATTAAAATTAATTTTCATCCAGATTTTTTGATTGGTACAGGCGAGTAATTTTGTAAAACAAGAAAGAAGCAAATAAATCAAATTAATTATTAACCATTAATTTTTATTTAAATATGAATTTTATTTAATAATAATATTTTTATATTGAATTATTCACAAAGTTTCATATCTTTATAAAAATAAATAACCACATGGTGAATAATTTTATTTTATATTGCAATTATTCAGAAATTTTTACAATTTGTAATTTTTCTAAAAACCAGAAAGGGTCAAAACACTATGCATTAGAAAAAAAAATAAAATCGGGATCAAGCTATATTTACAGCCTCGTTCTTCTTATAAAAAAAACACATTTCCTAAATATTAATTTAAAAGATATTTATTGTTCTTATGGAACCCTAAAGATACGGGCTCCAAGTTGTACTATATTTTAACAAAAACAATAAAAATCAATAACTCCGAAAACAATATTTAATTATGAAAAATAAATTATCATTATTAGGATTCGCATTAAGCTCTATCCTTACAGTTGCACAAGTGGGTATTAATACTTCAAGCCCACAAAACACTTTCCACGTAGATGGAGCCAAAGACAATCCTGCTACAGGAGCTCCTTCTCCCGCACAACAGTCCAATGATTTCATTGTCACGAATACCGGAAGTACAGGTATCGGAACAACGACACCCGACGCATCTGCCATTTTAGACATTACTTCACCCAATAAGGGAATTTTAGGACCAAGAATCAGTTTAACTTCTGCAACGATGCAGCTTAGTGCAAACCCAAATGCAACAGGTTTGCTTATTTATAATACAGGTCCGGTATTGGCTTCAGGCTATTATTTCTGGAATGGTACAGAGTGGAGGGTATTCAACACCTCTTCCGGAAACAATAATAATGGAGGAAATACAAATATCGCCAATGTAGATCAGATCGCAGTGATGGGTCCGCTCACCGCGACTACAGACAATGGAAGAGCCGGATATGCACTTTCTATTACGACTCCCGATGGAAGATTTTCCGTAAGAACGTTTATTCCAACAGGAACAGCATTTTCACAAGTAAACCTACAGATCAGAAATAATACGACTTCTGTTGTGGAGATTATTTCAAACGGTCATTACCTTTGGAGTGGTGCAGGAGGCTATATGCAAAACCAATTGAGATTACCCGTTGGAGCCTGGGCGGGTGATAATGCCACTTCCAGCGCATCTCTTGTTGATGCTACAACAGGGGCAAGAATCCAAACGGCATCTACCAATCCTTATTGGGGTGATCCTGAAACTTATGCGGGGGGAATGCCGGAGCAACGTCTTTATTCGTGGACGACCAATGATGGAAATGATAAAACATTCTATAAACTGTATTATATGATGGGATCTTCATCTCCTGCGAGCGTTGGCAATGCTACCACCTGTCCTTCAGGAACTTGCAATGCAACAAAAGCATTCTTCACAATAGACCAGATTAAGGCGCCTTAAGATTCTAAAAACACATCATTATATAAAAGGGAGCAGTATTGCTCCTTTTTTGATTAAATTTTATTTATTAAAATAACTTAATATCAGAATATTTTATTACAAAATCCACAAATTGTATTATAATTTTAAATAATTGATGATTTGATATTTTAATAAGAGAGAATTTGATTTAATTTTGCTAAAATTTATAAAAAAACAATTGATGAGAAACAAATTTAACTTTAAGAGTTCAATCTTAAAATGAACAACTATCAAAGCTGTATTTTTCAGAATATTTTTTGAAAACGTACTCTAATTCTTTTTACAATCAAAAGCAACTATTAATCTACCTTTTATTATTTTAAAAGAAAAGGTTTTTCATATTTTATCAAAGTATGCAAATTTTTATTTAATTTATACAAAATTAACATAATTAAATTAAAAATATTTGTAAATTTATAGGATATTAATATTGAAATTCATGACACACTTTAAAATCACTTATCATTATGAAAAAATTATTCCACTTCACTATCATTGGCCTAATGGCCATTATTGCAACAGCATGTAAACATCAGGCAAAAGATGAAATTGTTCAGCAAAGCGTTGCAAAACAAGGTACGGACAAAATCACAAAACATGTTTATAGAGATGAATTTGGAGATCAGCTGGAAGTCATTGTGAATGAGACACAAAATACAGTAGTGGTGCGCCTGGACGGAAAATCTTATGAACTGAAAAAAAGTGAAGAACTGCCAGAATACACCGCTGCAGATGCAGATTATCAATATTCAGACATTAGAGGGGAGGTAACTTTCCTGAAAAAAGATTATAATATGGTACTCTTCCATCATAAAAAACAAAAAAAGACATCAAACACCAAAATGGCTTCTTATTGAATCCAAAACATTAATAATTTCAGATACAACACCTAAACAAAATATTATGAAAAATTTGCTGACCTATTTGAGCACGTTGTTACTGGTTGCTTTTTTAGCTTCATGTATTAATAAACCCAGCCAGCCAGCTCAAAATACAAACGATATTACAGGAAAGACCTGGAAACTGACCGAGCTGAACGGACAGCCGATAAAACTTAAAAATCCGAATGCAAACCCATACTTCAAGCTGAACATGGCAGATATGAGATACGAGGGACATGGTGGCTGCAACGGCGTTGGCGGAACTTTCGAGATCAAACCGGATGTGATGCGCATCAAATTCAACCAAGGGATGTCTACCATGATCGCATGTGATGACCTTGATACTGAAAGAGCTTTTGTAGATGCATTGCTGGCTTCGGACAACTATTCCGTGAACGGAAATACGCTGACATTGAACAAAGCAAGAATGGCTCCTCTGGCCAAGTTCGTATTAGATAAAGCAAAATAACCCGGATAAGAAACACATCACCATACATTCAACAGCGCTTTTACTTTTGTGAAAGCGCTCTTTTTAGTTTTAAAGCTAAATTTTGCCATAAAAAAGCCGAAGATCTCTATATCTCCGGCAAAAACAACATTTTATGAAACAACACTTCTATTTTAAGTTTAGGTTGGCAGAGACGGAGGAATAATCGGGTTGTCGCTGCCGTGAAAAATCAAATTGAAAATCGTGTATATTGAAAATTTAAATTATGAGTTAGGAAACATTACTTCTTACCGATTTTCATTTTTAGATTTTGCACTATCAATTTTTTTTCATCCTTAATTTTTAATTATTCCTCCATGTTAATCATTTGTCTTTTTAATTTTTTTTTTCTGGTGTTTTTAGAATCGTATCCTCAAAACTACATTTTGTTTCGATTAATTTTCTACTGCAAATCTATAACCTTCTGCTCATAAAATCATTACTGCAATTACACACTTTAAATACAATTAATTGAATATCAATAATTTACAACTAAACATGCAGTTTTAATGCAGTGCAAAAAAAATTACTGATTTTATTTTTCATCAAATGTAAATTCTTGTGATGTTATTTTTTAAATTTGTTATATAACCACTTCACTATGTTCCCAAATACATTAAAAAAAATTGTCTTATCAGTTCTAATACTTTTGAGTCTGCAATACAAATCCCAACTCTATTCTGTGGATGAGCTGGACAGTATCAATAATTTATATTGGGACAAAGGGGAAGTCGCTGCTTTTTTGAAGTTTAACCTCGAAATGCAGAAAAAATATGAAGCCGCTAATAATATAGATGGTATTGTCAATACTTCAATCGGGCTTGGCGGAGCGTTCACTCACCTCAACAGACAGACAGAAGCGCTGGAATATCTCGATAAGGCAAAAGAAAATATTGGAAATGTCACCAATCCTTTATTAATTTCAAGGCTTTATAACCAATATGGAGAACTTTATACTTTTTCAGATTTATATAAAGAATCGAATAAAAGTTTAGACAAAGCGATAGAATACGCTAAAAAAATTAATGATAAAAAGAAAAAAGACAAACGTCTGTCTATAGCAAATTTGTGGAAATGGTATAATTTCAACAAATTGGGCATGATGGATTCCGCATACGCCATACAACGCAGAAGCCTTAAAAATTTTTCGGATAATCCTTTAGTTTATGAAAAAATCGCCAGCGAATACATCAGCAAAAAAAAGCATCTTGATTCTGCTGAATATTATCTGAACAGAGCACTTCCATTAGTTTCCGGCACAACCGCTTTTTACAACAAAGGACTTGTAAATGCTACATTTGGAGATCTTTTTGTGGCTAAAGGCGAAGGAGATAAAGCGCTGCCTTATTATTTTCAATCACTTGATATTTTTAAAAAAACGAAAAACAAATTTGTAGAAAAAGAAATCTATAATAGGATTTCCAAAGCATATCAGACAAAAAACCTCAACGATTCTACCAAAGCTGAATATTATTACAAAAAATATTCTTACCTGAATGACAGTATTTCAACCAATGAAAAAAAGGTATTGGGAGCCATCGTAGAAAAACTTGTGCAGGAAAAAGAAGACGAACAGCAGCATAAGACCATCCTTTATGCCGTGATTTCAGCCATTATTGTATTGTCATTGATTTTACTGTTCTTCATTCGCAAGGCTTATCTTACAAATCAACGAAAAAAAGACAGAATCATTCGTGATTCTTTCGAAGAAGTGATGCAGCTTGTAAAAACCAATGATCCTTTCTTTTTGACGCGCTTCAAGGAAGTTTATCCTGAATTTTATCAAAAACTTATCAACCATCAGCCGAATCTTACCGAACATGATATTAAATTCTGTGCTTACATCAGGCTTAATCTGAACAGTAAAGAAATTGCACAATACGACAATATCGCCATCCGTTCTGTAGAATCTAAAAAGTACAGACTGAAAAAAAAGCTCGAACTTTCTACGGAAACCGATCTTACAAAATGGATTCTGGAACTGTAAATTAATTTTATTTTAAATTAAAAGAAGCCAAAGATGACCTCTTCAGCTTCATTCTTCATGGTAAATTAAATTTACGCTGAAGTATTATAAAATTAACATTCAAAAAAAGAAGCAGAAACGGTGGAAAACAACCGATGTTCCTGCTTCTTAACTATAAATAAACTTCTCTTCTTTTAATTTTATTGTAAAAAATTACGTTCTTTTAATTAATATTTTCTCAACTGTGTTTTAAAAAAAGCAGGAACTATTGGGAACATTGCCCCTGCTTTAAGGTTAATATAATTAATTATTGAATTGCCGTTGCATAGATGGAACTTTCTGACCAAGTACCACCGAATCTGCTGATAATTGCCGCAGAACTTGGTGATCCACCGGTTACAGTATTACCAGCAATATATCTGTACGTTTTGGCTGCAGTAGTATTATTATTAATGAATATTGTTCCCTGGAATACATCAAACTGCTGGGCATTTGATGAAGTTCCAGGTCCTTGTACTCTGAAACTCATCAGGGTGGGACCTCCATTTACATTAGCAGATTGAGTTGCAGTAGCTCCAATCGACATTGTTCCTTCTGCAAAAGTACTTCTTACAAACATGGCGTCATCAGTATCCAAATTTCCTACGGTCTGAGCCAATTGAGTTATAGTAACCGCCCATCTTCCCGGAGGTAGTGTAATATAACGTCCTGTGTATCTCATTGTACTGTTTGTAGCGAATGGAATATCAATTCCGGCACCTGCATCCATTCCTCCAATTATTGTTTCTACTGCCGGTTTTCTCCATTCTGCCGTACCATTGGTATCCGTTGCCGTAAGTACCGATCCTACAGATACTGATCCTGCCGTAGCATTTTCGAATCTTCTCGTACCAATCGTATGGAAATTAGCCTGTGGGCTTGTAGTTCCAATACCTACTCTACCATTTTGGTTTAAAGTCATAAGTGGATTTTCGGTAGCCGATGCTCCTGCATAGATTTGCAGTACATTGGCTCCTGCACCAAATCCATAGAAATCATCTCCTGCATTACTGTTCCAGATCGCTAGTTTTCTTCCGTTACTTGTACCTAAGTCTAATAAGCTATTAGGGACAGAAGTTCCTATTCCCACCAATCCGGCATTTGTAATATGCATTCTTCTGGTATTATTAGTCATAAAACTTAGAGGATGTGTTGTAGAAGTTCCTACCGAACCCTCTGCTGTATCCAATAATGTTTTTAACTTAACCGTTCCGTTAGAATGTTGGAATCCGGATCCGTTTGTTACGATTTCTATTTTGGTTTCCGGAGTCGTTGTACCGATACCAACTCTGTCGGTAGAAGCATTTACAGAAAATGTATTCCCATCTACAGAAAATGCATTGGCAGCAGTACCTGTAAAAGCTAATGTATTGGAGCCTTGTGTTACCATACGATTTCCCGTAAGGGTTCCGTTTGTATTGTAAATATTATTGTCATTATCTTTGGTTACGATTTTCGCCCAAACACTCCCATCAAAATAGTAATATCCTGTACTGTCTATATTCACTGCGTTGCCGGATGCTGTCCCTGTAGAGGCATTGTTTACATAAATCATTGTAGAAGTAGCAATCCCGCTCATCGACTGTGCTCTTTGTCTGTCTACATTGGGAATAAGCAGCCCTTCCGGAGTTCTTGTAGTACCTGTCGGATTTTTTGAAGTAATATCAAAAGTTGCTCTAGGTGTTGCTGTATTTACACCTACCTGTGCTTGTGCTAAGCCTGCCATTGAAAGGACTAGAGCCAAAGTAATCTTGTTTTTCATTTTTTTTAGTGTTTAAATTTTTATTCATCTTCATGTTATCAGATCTGAATCTGAATATTATGTTTGAAAAAGTGAATAGTGTTTGTTTTTTAATTTTAGTAGTTATAATCTGGAACTGTTATTGTGTTTTTAGAATCGTTATTCTTTGCATCGGATCAAAACGGCTTGTTTTGGTGTGATCGCTTCAAATAAAAATTGTACAATTCTTTTAATTAGCTTTTCCATAATTTTAAGTTTTAGAGTTTTATGTTTTGCTTGTTTATTTCTGAAAATTGTAATCCGCATTTACAGATAATTCACAAAACTTACCACTACATTCCCACTACATTTATGAATATCACTGAGGTTGTGATTCTTGGTTGCAAATGTAGAACCAATACCCGGAAAATATTGTACTGCATTTATACTCTTAGAATATAAATATTTAAAAATCAATATATTACAAAACACACCTCAGTAGAGATGAAGTAGAAAAGTGAAAGAGGAAATTGATGAAAATAGTAGAGTTATTCTCCTAAAAACAGAAGAATATCAGAATAAGAAAAATGATGCAAGGAATTTTACCTATTCAGGCATTTTTAAAAATAAAAAAACAGATAAGAAGAATTATGTTTACAAGAACAGCAAAAGAATTAGAAATAATTATAGGAAGCTCGTCTTTCAAAAAGCCATACCAAACCCATAAAGACAAGCCTGTAATAAGAACGGAAAGCATTACCCATGATAGATTTTCGGCGTCTTTTTCTTTGATTACTTTTATCAACTGAGGAATCATTGATATGGAAGTAAGTACTCCCGCTGCGATGCCTAAAATGTTTTCGTCCATATGCTTGGTAAATTCTTCACCCATGAAGATAATGAATTTTCGTAAGAATCACGAGATAATAGTTTTTATTTAAATGTATTTAAAAAACTACTTAATTCTTCATCTTTTCCAAGACCTATTTTAGATTTTATTTTTGCTTTGTACACCCGTACACTTCCGGGCGTGATATTTTCCAGCAGGGAAATTTCTTTAGATGACAGATTCAGGCGGAAATAGACACAAAGTTTAAGATCATGCTTTGATAAAAACGGGTATGCTTCTGAGAGCTTCTGCATAAATGCCGCATTTTCCTCCGAACTTTCACTGATGAAATCATTGTTTTTTTCATCGATCTGAAGAAGATTATTTATTTTGAAGAAAAGATCTTTTACTGTTTCTTCTGCATCAATATTTTTTGATCTTTTAATTTTTTTCAGATTTTCAAGAAAAGCTTTTTCGGTTTCAATTTTCAGGTTGAGGTTCATGTGCAGGTTTTTTATTTTACCTTTTTGCAATTGTATATCTTTTTCCAGGTTTTCTTTGCTGCTTTCCAGTAAAAAATTCATTTGTTCCAGCCTTTCTTTTTCTTTTTTATTCCGTTCTCTTATTTTTAAAATGACATTGACGAAAATAATGATGATGATCAATACAAAACAAATCAAAAACATATTCTTCCGCTGCTGGTCTTTTATAGCAAAATCATATTTTTGGTTGATATTTTTTATAATATATCCGTTCAGTACATCAGAGAGATTGTCCAGCTCTTTACTGATTTCAGCATTATTTTTTCTATTTAATTCATCAAGTTTATCGGAATATAATGTTGCATTTTGTATATCATTTTTTTTGGCATAATACCTCCTCAATTGTGCACAAGCAAGGATTTTATTTCTAGTATCGGTAAGATTGGGTAAAATTTCAATCAAGAGGCTTGCAAGCCTATTTTCTTTTTCAGGCTGATTGGTCAATTTATACAACTTAAACAGCTCTTCTGAATTACGTACAATATTATATTGATATTTCTTTATTTTAAGCATGAAATCAATCTGGTCATTATAATATTTTTCTGCCAATCCGTAGTTCTTCTTCGCAAAGAATAAAGATCCCAAGTTCCCTTTCATAGTGTTCATAAAAAGCAACTTTTCTTCACTTACTTTGGGTCCGATGTCTGCAATTATTTTGATCCCGTATTTAGTCATTTTAATTGCCGTATTTACATCACCCGTTTTATATTTACATAAGGCAAAATTGTTGTACATAGAAGCAATATATAAGGTATCACTCTTTTTAAAATTATCCAGAGCCTTTCCAAAATACAGCTGGGCAATCGAATAATTTTGATGACTATAATACCATCTTCCCTTGGCATGGTACAAATGGGGCAGAAAAAAATGGTTCCCTTTCTTTTCATCCATTTTTATGGCCTCATTCAGGAACTGGAGTGAAAGTTTCGGGGAAGTTTCCTCAATTTTAAGGGCAAGGAAAAAATTACAGGCGATGGTAATGTAGTCATTTTCATCGTCATTAATTCTTAAAAGCTCATATACCAATGAGATTCTTTTAGGATCACTTTCCTGATATAATGAAGTTTCTACATATTTGCTGCTCAACAAATATTTCAGCTCGTGGGTTCGTTGATATTTTTTAAGCTCCCGCTTGTAAATTGTTGAAATTTTTCTATAATCCCTACCTGTTTCAGTAACTTCTTTATCAATACCACGAAAATACTCGTTATCATTCTCCGAATGACAAGAATTCATTAAAAATAATGCTGCGAAAAAGATTATTAACGTACGAAACATAGCCTAATTTATAAAAAAAATGATCAAAAAAACAGATCAATCATAAGATTATATAAATTAACAAACTTGTTCAAAATCATAAATAACAAACTGATAATCAGATTAAAAAAATAAACACACAATTTAAAATCATAGTATTTTTATAACCTGAAATTTTACTGATCTTAAGAAAAATTTAAAAAATAAGTCCACTTTTCGCTTCGGACAGTTTCAATTATTTTCAAGTACCTGATTAACCCCATTTTTTTTAAGCACTTATATTTTGATTTTTTAACCAGATTAAAGTTTATATTATTTCAAAAAAAATAATTCAACATTTCTTGAATTATTAAAGTAAA
>CBFGVN010000092.1:0-9818 GCA_965651845.1 uncultured Chryseobacterium sp.
ATTACTCATGATCCACGGAGCGCAGGATGATGTGGTGGTTTGGCAGCATTCGGTAAAATTCATCAAATCTGCTGTTGACAATGGTGTGCAGGTGGATTATTTCGTATATCCGGGACACCCACACAACGTGATCGGAAAAGACAGAGTGCATCTGATGCAGAAAGTGACAGATTATTTTGACTTATATTTGAAGAAATAATCTTTAAAAATATAGAATGAACTTCGTAAAAATAGACAGAATCCACTTCCATACGTTTGATTCGTTGAGGTTTCTGTCTTTTTTATTAGTTTTCTTACGCCATTCCCCCGTTCCTGAAGATAGTATTCTGTACTATTTTTCTCATGAAGGAGGGATTGGTGTTTCTTTTTTCTTCGTATTGAGCGGCTTTCTGATCACTTATATTCTCATCCTTGAAAAATTGAATAATCAGGGAAAAATTCCATTAAAAAAGTTTTTTAAAAGAAGAATATTAAGAATCTGGCCTTTGTATTATGCGATGGTCATATTTGCGATGTGTACACCTTTTATTCTTGGATTTTTTAATATTTCTTATTCCAATGAAGGATACCAGCCGAACTGGTTTTTTACGCTTACTTTTTTGGAAAATTATGTAGCCATGTTTAAAGGGCAATTGCCAAATGTAGCACCATTGACGGTTATCTGGTCGCTTTGTGTAGAAGAACATTTTTATATTTTCTGGGGACTGGCTTTTTATTTCATTTCTTTAAAAAATGTTCCGAAACTGCTTTTAGGCTGTATTATTTTTTCTTTTCTAATGCAGATCATTTACGAAAAATATGAGATCAATACGTTAGATCTTTTTACCAATATTCACTATTTCGCTTTTGGGGCGATACCGGCTTATTTATTCGTTTTTAAGAAAGATATTATTGAAAAATTGAGTCAGATTCCTGCTGTTTATAAATATTTTTATGCAGTTTCAATTATTGGCGTTATTGTAATCGTTTCCAATACGAATGTGATTCCGGATCTGAAAGTAGGTTCTCTTCTTTTCAGTATTTTATTTTGGGGATTAATTTTATGTACGCTTGGAGAAAAAAATGTATTTAAAATTTCCGATAAAAGTATTTTAGCCAAATTGGGAAAATATACCTATGGACTGTATTTGATTCATACAATTTGTATAAGTTTATTTATTAAAATCGGAAGTAAATATGAAATGAACTGGATCATAATTACTTTGTTATCGTTCGTTTCCACTGTAATATTTTCAGCATTATCTTATCATTTTTTCGAAAAACAGTTTTTAAAACTCAAAAACTGACCTTTCCCTTCTTATCATTCATCAATGTTTCTGATTTTTTATTAGCCTAATTTTGTTTACATAAAATCAACAATATGGAATTAGGAATAGGAATGTTTGGCGACTTGTCATTCGACCAGACAACCGGACAATACAGAGATGCCGGAGTAAAAATTCGTGAAATTCTGGAACAGGTAAAATTCATGGATGAGGTGGGAATCGATGTTTTCGCAATGGGAGAACACCACCGTCCGGATTATGCGGTTTCATCTCCGGAAATAGTGCTGGCTGCGGCGGCAAGTATTACAAAAAATATAAAATTGGCGAGTGGTGTAACGGTTTTAAGTTCATCCGAACCGGTAAAAGTGTACGAAGATTTTTCAACATTGGATCTTATTTCAGATGGTCGTGCAGAAATTTTCGTTGGTCGTGGAAGCTTCATCGAGTCTTTTCCGTTGTACGGCTACTCCTTGAACGATTATGAAGAACTTTTCGATGAAAAATTAGATTTATTATTAAAAATAAATTCTGAAAAAAATGTTACCTGGTCGGGGAAACTTCGTGCGCCGATGAATAATCAAACGGTGTATCCCAGAGCAAAAAATGATGGGAAGTTATCCATTTGGAGGGCTGTCGGTGGAACCCCACAATCGGTTTTAAGTGCTGCCCAATTAGGAATGCCATTGGTGGTAGCTATTATCGGAGGAATGCCGGTTCAGTTTAAAAATTTAATTGAATTTTATAAGCAAGAGTATAAAAAAGCAGGTCACGACGTTTCAAAAATGCAGATTGCAGTACATTCACATACTTTTGTGAGCGATGACCCGGATGTTATTGATGGATACTTCAATAATTATAAAACTCAGGTTGACAGAATCGGTGCTTCTAGAGGTTGGGCGCCTTTCACAAAAATGCAGTATGAAGGAGGAAGAAGTAAAGATGGTGCTTTGTTCATCGGAAATTCGAAGGAAGTGGCAGACAAAATAGCTTATCTGAAAGAAATTTTCGGAATCACAAGATTTATCGGACATATGGATGTGGGTGATCCTTCTCACGATATCATGATGAAATCTATTGAATTATTCGGGAAAGAAGTAAAACCGGTGATTAAAGATCTATAAAGCAAAACCTCTGCTGAAAATTTTTCAGCAGAGGTTTTGCTTTCGGGAAGGGGTCAGTTCGAGTAACGAAACGCAGTAGGGTGTGATCGGAAAGGTATGATTAAAATAATCCTTAACTTTGCAACATCATGCAGCAACCATCCAAAGATCCGCTTCACGGGAAAAGATTAGATGCCATTCTTGAAGAACTGGTAGAATATTATAATGGATTTGAAAAGTTAGGCGAACAGATTAAAATTCGTTGTTTTACAGACAATCCAAGTATAAACTCTTCTCTGAAGTTTTTACGGAAAACTCCCTGGGCAAGAGAAAAAGTAGAAAGTTTATATTTATACGTTTTAAGACAGAAAAAGAAAAATAATAAATCGCAACAGTAGTATGCGGTTTTTATTTTAAGTTAAAAATCTTCAGAATACCGATAATAAGCAATAGCTATCTGAGGATGAAAAGCAAACATAAAGGTTTCCAGATGATTTTTATCCTGGCTTTTACTGAGAAGGTATTTGTTGTCGATAATATCAATAAGCTGAAGGATCGGAGTGTAAAATGTGATCCCTAGTTTATGTTTGGATGCTTCTTTTATGTTGGAACTGATAAGATCAAGCCTGAAAGTCTCAATAGGAAAAAATGTAGTTCCCAAAACATCGGGAAGACTTTTGATACTGCCATTGAGCTGGGCTACATAATTGGAGACGACAGCACTTAGTAAAAAAGGTATTTTTGCGGCACTGGGATTCTTGATCAAAAGTTCCCAATAGTTGTCTACAGGCTCCTTTTCATTGTCAAATACCTGATGCTGAACTCTATATTCAAAATAGGTGTCTTCAAAAATATATTTATCCCAAATCAAAGTAGAATCCTGGTCAATGACAATTCGGAAAGCGAGTTTTATCTGAACCATAATGATTGGGTTTAATTATTTATGTAATTAATTCTACTAAAGAGCCTAGACTTCAAAAAAAATGACCAGTAAATTTTCACTCAAAGCATCAAATTCCAGGGTTTCAAGACCTTGTAATAGAATAGCATCCCGCGTTTCCATGAGTCTGTCCTGAAACTCACAGGCTCCGTTGATCACGATTCCGAAGATGGATTTGTTGTCTAGCTTCAATTCATACTTTTGTTTTTTTCTTCCATCATAAAGCCCGATAAAGGCTGGGAAATTCAAGTTGACGGAGAACGGAATCAATTCATTTTTTCTCTGAATATTTAAATCTTCTAAACAAATAAAATTTTCATTATTCTCATGATTCATTTCAAAAATAATAATATCTGCACACTCATCCAGAAAAGCGTTTTTAATTTCTAACCTGTCTTTTTGAGTAGTGTTTAAAATAATAATCTGGTCTGAAGGAATCTCGTACGGTAAAGAATCAGTGGTGATTTTGCCATACAGAACAAGAATAACAATCTGGGAATGTGCTTCATAATCCAGATAAAATGTTTTTCCTTCATTGAGGATAACTTCAGTAACTTTTTTAAGCTTCAACTTTTCATCCGGCAATTCTATGGTACCGATGATAGAAGCATCTGTTTTGCGCCAGGATCTTATATTGGAATTAAATATGGTTGAATTATTTTTTGTTAGCATATCATTATTTTTATAATTAAATCAAAGCTTTAAGCAGAAACAATGAGCGTAATCGCTCCTACATAACCTTCATTAATGTTTCCTGAAATATTCAAAAGTTGTGTAGATACTCCGTCGTAGAAAAAATCGTCTTCTGAGTTATATCTATAGCCATTCATCCCTTTGTAGCCGGGAGATTGATTTACCTTCACTACGGCACTGTTGGGATCATCCGGAAAAGCCAGTTGGGTAACCAGTAACGAGTTGCCCTTGCTGTTGTAAATATGAATATGCAAATGGGTAGCTCTCGTCACGTCTCCTATCGTATACCATCCGGGAAATATGGAGGTGAATTTCACCTCGCCGTTTGCATTCGTAACCTGCCTTCCTCTCAGAAAATGCAGATGCGTATAGTCTACTGGTTGCAGTTCGCTTCCTCCATATTCCGAATAATAGCCGTCTTTGTCACAATGCCAGATATCAACAAAAGCTCCCCCCAGATTGGAGCACTCTGTATTTCTGTTTTTAATTGTAAGATAAATTTCAAAGGGTACGCCAGTTCTATCCCCGACAATATCCACCCGTTCCAGGATCGATGGGGTTTTTGTGGGAAATGGCCCTTCCAGATCATAGTTGGTAAGAGTACAGTTCGTATTTTCTCTTATAATTTCATTTTCACAATGGATCAAGGCTGGTGCGGCAATTGCCGTGACTCCGGCCAGACCAAGATTTTTTAAGAAATTTTTTCTGTCCATAATTTTTTTGTTTTTTAAATTTTTATTTCATGAAAACTAAAAAATGACATCTTCAAGGATTTTTAAAATTATTAAGGTAAGACAGAATTAAAGTGGAATGGGGTATTAATTGACGTTAATACCAAAAGTGATCAGGATAGGTAAATGTTAATTGAGTTATTTATAAATGATTGACTTTCAAGTATTTTTAATTGTAATATCGTTAAATCAAAGAAAAACACAAAAAACCTTTTATTGAAAACGATTTTTCCCCAACATCACTTTAGATAACAGAACACGGTGGGAGCGTATCGAAAAGTTTATACTCATATAATTTGAGGCAGAAAACGAAACGAAACGATAGCGAAAACGGAAAATGAAAATTGGATACTGTTTGAAATTTTCTCCTATGCAATCATTTCAAAAATAGTATATTTGTGCAGGTAATCGTGAAAAAATATCACGAAAAAAAAGAAAAATATGACAATTGAAAACAATCATGTTGTAGCTGTAAAGTATATACTTCATACGATCGAAGAAGATGGAAGTAAGATTCTTGTAGAAGAAACAACAGAAGAAAATCCACTTACATTTTTGTACGGTATGGGAATGATGATTCCAAAGTTTGAACAAAATATCCTTGGTCTGAAAGCTGGCGATAAAGCTGCCTTTATGATTCAGCCGGAAGAAGCTTACGGTGAAAGACAGCCGGACGCGATTGCTCAATTACCGCTTGATATGTTTAATGAATCCGGAACTCCGCCTGTTGGGGCTATTTTACCTTTATCTGATAATCAAGGGAATAATTTCCAGGCATTTGTAGTAGAAGTAACACCGGAAGCTGTAGTGGTAGATCTTAATCATCCAATGGCAGGAAAGGTTTTAGATTTCCAGGTGGAAATTTTAAATACACGTCCGGCGACAGAAGAAGAATTGTCACACGGTCATGCTCATGGGATCGACGGAAACGAAGCTCACTAAATTATAATATAAATGTCCGATTTTTGTCGGACATTTTTTATTCTAAAGTTGCAAAAACTTTTTAACACATAATTCACATAAGTTTTAAGCCTTCAAAAATATTTAAGAACACATCAGTTGAAAATCTTTGATTTTCAAAAATCTGTATTGTAAAATTTTATCGAAGATAAAATCCTTGCGTCTTAAAGCAAGCAAATGTATAAAGACTTTGCACCTTTGCGAAAATCCAACTAAATATTTTCTTCTAAAAATTCCCCACTCACATAAAACCATCGGTTTTGAATCATTTTGAATGTTGATAATTCATGATGAACCTGTTTCTGGCCATCCTCATCAGTATAAAAAGCTTTAAATTCAACTTTATCGGGAGCTGGTTTATTCACAATTTCCAGTTTTGTCCATTCATTGATTTCGCCCCATTGCTGTAAAGCCTTTTTACTGTGGTATTTTCTCTTGCTCGGAAGTGTGGTTTCCATCAAATATTCACCATTCGGAATGGCAAATGCCGAAAACCTTGAACGCATTAATGCTTCCGCAGTCGGAGCATATTTTTCTCCTGTGTGATAAGGTTTGCAACATTCTTCGTAGGTTTTTCCGGAGCAGCAGGGACAGTTCATTTCTTGATTTTTTATTTAAACACAAATTTACACGAATATTTTTTCTCCAATAACACTATTAAATCTCTCGCGGATTTGCAAATGGTGCAGATTTAAAATATTAATGAAATTAAAATGCAAACATCTTTGAAAATCTGTGTGATCTGTGTGAAAAAATTCATATATAAGTTTTGGCTAAAGCCAAATTAGGATTATTATCTTATTAAACGGGCTAAAGCCCGTTTCTATTGATGCTGAATTTGTGTTATTCGTGAAAAAACATTTGTGTCATCCGTATTTAATTAAAAAAAAAGCATCCAAAAAATGAATGCTTTAAAAATTTATTTAATAAAACCTCTGTTTCTCAATAAAGGTTTAATATCCGGATCATGTCCTGTAAAATCTCTGAATGCCTGATTCAGATCAACAGAATTCCCCACCGATAAAATATATTTTCTGAAACGGTCACCATTTTCTCTTGTTAGTCCGCCATTCTTTGAAATCCATTCCCAGGCATCATTATCCAATGTTTCAGACCATAAATACGCATAATATCCCGCAGAATAACCACCACCCCAAATGTGTGCAAAATAAGGAGTATGATATCTCGGAGGTACGGTTGACAATGTAAATCCGTGATTGGTCAACGATTGTTTCTCGAAGTCTAAAACCGGAATCAATTGACTTTCGTTCGTTACCGTGTGCCAATCCATATCAAGCTCAGCAGCAGAAACAAGTTCTGTTGTCATATATCCTTGATTGAAGGTTGCTGCTTTTTTTATTTTATCAACCAAAGCCTGTGGAATTGGCTGTTTTGTTTCATAATGAAGAGCATAATTTTTTAAAACAACAGGATCTAAAGCCCAATGCTCGTTAATCTGTGAAGGGAATTCTACGAAATCTCTCGGTACATTGGTTCCGGAAAGGGAAGGATATTTCTGACTGGCAAACATCCCGTGGATCGAGTGACCAAATTCATGGAAAATCGTAGTAACATCGTCATAACTGATTAATGAAGGCTTTCCAGGAGCAGGCTTCTGATAATTGTAGCAGTTGACAATAACCGGTTTTGTTCCCAAAAGATAAGATTGTTCAACGAAATTACTCATCCAGGCTCCGCCGTTTTTGGAATCTCGTGTATAAAAATCCAGATAATAAATGGCAATAGATTTTCCGTCATGATCAAAAACTTCATACGTTACCACATCAGGATGATACACCGGAAGATCTGTTCTCTTTTTGAAAGTCAGTCCATAGAATTTTTCGGCAGCGAAGAAAACGCCTTTTTCCAAAACGGTTGTGATTTCAAAATAAGGTTTTATTTCACTTTCATCTAAATCAAATTTCGCCTTTCTTACTTGTTCGGCATAAAAATTCCAGTCCCAGGGTTCTACTTTGAAGCCGCCGTTTTGCTGATCGATCAGATCCTGAATGTCTTTTGCTTCACGTCTTGCAGTTTCCACAGCCGGTGTTGCAATTTGATTCATTAATTTCGTTGCAGCTTCCGGTGTTTTTGCCATCTGATCCTGCAGTTTCCATTCTGCGAAACTTTTTTTGCCTAAAACCTGAGCTTTTTTAAGTCTTAGTTTTGCTAATTTTTCAATCGTTTCTCTTGTATCGTTTCCGTCTCCTTTTTCAGCTCTCAGCCACGATGCCTTAAATAGTTTTTCTCTGGTTGCTCTGTTTTTAAGGTTTTGTAAAAGTGGTTGCTGAGTGGTATTCTGTAAAGCCAAAAGATATTGTCCTTCTTTTCCAGCATTTTTAGCATCGGTAGCTGCAGCTGCAATTTCGTCGGCAGAAAGTCCGTCTAATTCTTTGGCATCAGTAAAGAAAACTCCACCTTGTTTTCTTGCTTCCAGTAATTTATTGGAATATTGGGTAGAAAGAGAAGCCAGTTCCTGATTGATCTGTTTTAGTTTTTCTTTGTCAGCGGCAGAAAGATTAGCTCCTGCAATTTCAAAGTTTTGTTTATAATATTGTAAAAGTCTCTTGCTTTCCGAGTCTAGGCCATTTTCTGAAATAGATTTAATTCTTTTATAAAGATTTTCATTAAGGTACATTTTGTCTGAATGTGCTGCAAAAATCGGAGCATATTCTTCATCTAAAGCCTGCAAAGTAGGATTGGTATTCGCGCTGGTAAGATTGGAAAATACAATCATTGCTCTTTTCAGGACTTCGCCACTTTTTTCTAAAGCCACAATGGTGTTTTCGAAAGTGGGAGCTTCCGGATTGTTGGCGATTTTTAAAATTTCGGCGTCGTGTTGTTTTAATCCGAAATTAAAAGCAGGTTTAAAATGTTCATCTTTAATTTTATCAAACTCAGGAGCTTCATATTGAAGTTTACTTTTCTTCATGAAAGGGTTTGATGAAAGGGAAGCGTCCGGTGAAGGAACTTCCTGCTGAATATCGGTTTTTTTCATTGTCGTACAGGATTGATTAAGTGCTAATGCAGAAATTAATAATACCGATGAAATTTTCTTCATAAATTATTTATTAATAAGGCATAAAGATATTAAAACTTAAAGAATATATTAGGCTCTATGGTCTTTTATAATAGCATTAATATAATTTTAAAAACAGATGTAATATTTTTTATAAATTAGTTGTTATTAAAGTAGATAATAAACAAAACGTAAAACAAGTAACATGAAATCACAAAGCCTTTTTATTTTTTCAGCCTTTTTACTATTAGCTTCGTGTAATGAAAAGCACGATAGAAAATATAATGATAACAAAGATAGCAATTGGGTAGATAAAGTTGTCAATACAGATAACGGACCGGTACGACAGAAAGAAGTATCGGGAGATTTTGACGAAATTGAAGTTTCCCAGGCTATCGACGCTGAAATTATAAAATCAGATGTAGAAAAAGTTGTAATCTCGGCTCCTGAAAATATTATTGATGAGGTGTTGATAGATAATAGCGGCGGAAGGCTTCATATTCATTATAAACCGGGAATCAGAGTGATGAATACACACAATGTTTCTGCCAAGATTTTTGCGAAAGATTTTTCAAAAATTAATGCCAATTCAGCGGCCAAAATTGCCATTAAAGATAAATTCGTCCAGGATAAAACAGATATCGAAGTTTCAAGTGCAGCATCGGTTTCCGGTGATCTTGAAGCAAATGATTTTGATATTTCTGCAGACAGCAGCAGCAGTTTCAGTGGGAAAGTTTGGGCTGTAGACCTTGATGTAGATGCATCTTCTGCAGCAAGCATTGATATTTCCGGAAAAGCAAAAAATGCTGAAGTAAGCTCTTCTTCGGGAAGTGCTTCTTCAGCAATTAAAGCGGAGGCTTCTTCAGGAGGAAGTATAGATGTTTACAAAAAAGGAAATGTAACTTCCGTTGTGAAAGAAGAAAACAGCGGCGGAAGCGTTACGATACAATAAATTTAAAACTCCGGCAATCGACCGGAGTTTTTTTTATTTTGAGCTTAAAATTTTTCTGGAATTAAGAGGCTGTATAGGTGTGTTATTATTTTTTGGAAGATGTTTGGAAATATCTTCTATTTAATCCTCTGTCATCTGGGTCGGTTTCTTAAAAATAA
>CBFGVN010000093.1:0-9721 GCA_965651845.1 uncultured Chryseobacterium sp.
AGTTTGAATTTAAAATAATGATTGGCAACGACATGCAAAACATCTTTCAGCTGATTCGGAAGCGCAAATCTGTTTTCTCCTGTTTCAACATCAATTACTTTTCCTTCAGTTGTATCGTAAAGGCAGTATTTGTATTGAATAAATTCATTCTCAGGTATTTCCACAGAAGTTTCCCAAACTCCGAAATCAATCTGAGATAAATGAATTGCTTTTTCATAATCCCAATTTCCCAAAGAAGCTGTACTTCCGAACAAAACAATTTTCCAGTTCGGATTATAAATCGGTGCTTCAATCCGGAATAAATGAGTATGCTTTTTTAAAACTGAAATTTTTTCAGGTGAAAACTGATTCAGTTTATTGTAAAGAATTTTGTTATTTAAGTAATTTTCAGGAAAATTTTTATTATTCCACTCATCGAAAATGATGAACTCTTTATAATTGTGAGGAAAATGAAGATGATGCGGAACAAATTCTTCTCTCAGAATATTCCCTTTATCATCCACCAGCTGGTATTTATAAGAAATCGATTTTGAAAAATAATCAACCTCACATTTCCACAATCCGTTTTCTGTATAAAACATTATATGACTCTGCGATACAGCACCTTCTTCATTGATAATCAACAACAACTTCTCTCCTGCTTTTGCACTGTAACTTACATTAAAGTATAGCTTCATTTATATTTTTTTATAAAAATACATTATAATCTCGAAAAATAAAACTTATTGAATATCAAATATTCATTAAAAAAACCTTCTCAAATTATTGAAAAGGTCTTAAGTTTTAAACAAAATTAAAGATTATTCTGTAACTAAAATTTTCTTGTTTAATAATATTTTCCCAGATTCATCCGTAATGCTTACCAGATAAGCTCCATTTACAAGATTTTTCAAATACACCTGTTGGTCTAAAGAGCCCTCTTTTACAGACAAATTTTGTTTCATTACATTCTTTCCGGATAGGTCAAATACATTCATTTTTATATTTCCTTTTACATTTTTATCATTTACATTTACATTAATAAAATACTCATCCACTCTGGTCGGATAAATATCCAGATTGGCAAAAACCGTATTAGAGACTGCTTTGTCATTTGCGAAATATTTACTTGCTAAATCATAAATATGTAAATTCTGTTCGCCCGCCATTTGTTTTGCCTGCAAAGTGTTTAAGTCAACTTCATAAAGAGGTAACCCTTTTGCACTGGCAATGACAACATTTCCTTTTGCATTCACCGCAGAACCGTTCACCGAATAATTTTCAGGAATCCCTGTAATTTTTCCGACAAATTTTGCTTTTAATTCTTTCGTAGAAACCTTGAAAACATTTCCCGCAGCAGAAAAAACGTAGAAATTATTATCTGCATCTACGATCATATCCCCGCCGAAACCTGTTTCTATAATGGTGAAAGAGTTTTTCCCATTAGAAGCATCATCTTTAATGATTCCAAGGTCATTGACAACATATTGATTTCCTTTTCTGCTGATCTGTAAAAATTGGGTTCCGGCATTATTAATTGCATAAATATTTCCGTCGTACCCTGTCGCCATCCTTACCATATGAGAATTGATATCACATGAAGTTACTCTTGCAACGGTATTATCCACCAATGTGATTTCTTTGGTCTTCGCGTTCAAAACATAAATATTGGAAGAAAACATCGGCATATACACCAGATTATTATTGAAAGGATCGTAAGCCAATGTCGCCATATTAACCGCCTGAGCATTGTTATAGGTATTTTTATCTTCTATTACAGCTCCATTTCTTGCTTGTGAAAAAACTTTTGCAGGAGAATCTGACGTAAAAATTTTCTCTCCGGAAGTCCCGTTCGTTACATCAATTGCACGGAAATCGTTGAATACAATATTCGGCGTTTCTTTTCCGACGAGCGCAAAAAAATCTTGCTGCGCACTCACATTTGCTCCTAGTAAAAGCAAAAACAAAGGGAATAAATGTCTTTTCATATTATATAAATTTTAGTTTTAATCATTTTAGTATGACTAAGTTACATAATTTTTGAATTGAAAAAACAAAAATTTTCTGTGGTTCGAAAAGAATTTATTTATCCTGTTTGAATGTCATTCTGATGAAAGAAAAATCTCAAGCAGAATTATATAAGATTCTTCACTCCGCTATGCTCCGTTCAGAATGACAGCACCGCAAAAAAACTCCCACCAAGCAGTGAGAGTCTATAATATTAATATTTTTAAAATTCTAATTCAAAACGTAAGTCGTTCCGTCTCTTCCGTCTTTCAGTTCAATGCCTTCTGCAAGAAGCTTGTCGCGGATCTGATCTGAAAGTTCGAAGTTTTTCGATTTTCTTGCCTGATTTCTCAATTCGATTAAAACTTTTAATGTTTGGTCGAGTTTTTCATTATTATTTTCCTCGATTGCCTGTAATCCCAATACATCAAAAATTAAAGCATTTAAAGTTGATTTTAAATCATCTAAATCTTTAGTTGATATCGTTTCTTTACCATCATTCAAAGCAAAAATATATTTTACAGCTTCAAATAGATGTGCAATAAGAATCGGAGAATTAAAATCATCCGTTAAAGCGTCATAGGCTTTATTTTTCCACTCTTCAAGACTAAATCCTGATTGTTTTTCATCATTCGGAGCAATTGAGTTTAAAGCTTTCATCGCTTCCATTAATCTGATGAAACCTTTTTCGCTGGCCAGCATCGCGTCATTGGAAATATCCAGAACACTTCTGTAATGAGCCTGCAAAAAGCAGAAACGAACAATCGCAGGATGAAAGGGCTTTTCAAAGAAATCATTTTCACCAGTTACCAACTGCATCGGCAAAATATAATTCCCCGTTGACTTGCTCATACGCTGAGAATTCATCGTAAGCATATTGGCGTGCATCCAGTAGTTTACCGGAGCCGCATCATTGCAAGCTTTTCCCTGAGCAATTTCACATTCGTGATGCGGAAATTTCAAATCCATTCCACCTCCGTGGATGTCGAAAGTTTCGCCCAAATATTTCGTGCTCATCGCAGTACACTCAAGGTGCCCTCCCGGGAAACCTTCTCCCCATGGCGAATTCCATCTCATAATGTGCGCCGGAGAAGCTTTTTTCCAAAGGGCAAAATCCTGTGGATTTTTCTTTTCACCCTGCCCGTCCAGATCACGGGTATTGGCGAAAAGCTCTTCGATATTTCTTTTTGACAATTCACCATAATTTAAGCCTCGTCTGTTGTATTCCAATACATCGAAGTATACAGAGCCATTGCTTTCGTAGGCAAATCCTCTTTCAATTAATTTTTGAGTCAATTCAATCTGCTCTACGATATGGCCGGTTGCAGTAGGTTCAATATTTGGAGGCAATAAATTGAACATCTCCAAAACTTTATGAAAATCCACGGTATACTTTTGTACAATTTCCATGGGTTCCAATTTTTCCAGTCGGGTCTGTTTTACGAATCTGTCGTTATTTACATCTCCGTCATCGGTAAGGTGGCCTGCATCGGTGATATTTCTTACATATCTTACTTTATATCCCAAATGCGTCAAGCTTCTGTAAATAAAATCGAAAGAAAGGAAAGTTCTCACATTTCCCAAATGAACATTGCTGTAAACGGTAGGTCCACAAACGTACATTCCCACGTTTCCTTCTAAAATGGGTTTGAATATTTCTTTTTCGCCGGTAAGCGAGTTGTATATTTTTAATTGCATTGATTTAAAATTAAAAGATTTAAAAATTAGTTAAAACAAATTCTTTCACAACAAATAATTGTCGTGATGAAAATCTTATCTGAAACTTTTTTAAACTTTATCATTATTAAATAGCTTTTAAATGATGTTGTAAATGATCAATATAATCATTAATTATGAATTCTAATGTAAAAATCTGCGGCTCAGTTTTCGTCATATCACAAGTTCTTTTCAGAGCTTCATCGGGAATATTTTCGACTGTATTTACAATCTGAAAATTCAAAAATTTCCACAAATTGATAATATCCGGAGTCGGAACATTTTGATAATTCTGAGCTTTTACCCAAAAATCCTGATCGTAAACAATATTCTCATTTTCCTTATACTGTGTGATTACAAATCTTCTGATATTTGCTAAAGCACTGTCACAAAGATGCCCTAAAATTTCCTTTTTAGACCATTTTTCAGGAGAAACTTTATATGACCAGTCTTCTTCATAGATTTCTTCAAATCTGAGAAGCTGTTCATCAACAATATTTTTAAGAATCTGGTAATCCATTAGTTCAAATTTAATCTAATTTTGCATGACTTCCCACATAATGAAGAAATTCCTGCCTTGTGATAGGATTGGTTCTGAAAATACCGCTCAATTCTGCTGTGATTGTTGAGCTTGCGGTATCCTTAATTCCCCTGCAATTTACACAAAGATGTTTTGCATCGATGATACACGCCACATCTTTTGTTCCCAAAGCTTCCTTTAAGGCAGCAACGATCTGCATCGTCAATCTCTCCTGAACCTGCGGTCTTTTCGCATAATAATCAACAATTCTATTGATTTTAGAAAGACCGATCACTTCACCATTTGAAATATAAGCGACATGTGCTCTTCCGATAATCGGTAAAAAGTGATGTTCACAGAACGAATATACTGTGATATCCTTTTCCACCAGCATCTGACGGTATTTATATTTATTTGAAAAAGTAGAAATTCCCGGTTTGTTTTCCGGCAGAAGCCCTCCAAAAATTTCTTGTACGTACATTTTCGCAACACGTTTTGGAGAATCTTTCAAGGAATCGTCGGTCATATCGAGACCCAATGTCTCCATGATTTCTCCAAAAAGCTCTGAAATTTTTTCAATTTTTTCTTCTGGCGATTTCTCAAAAGCATCTTCCCGTATAGGCGTATGTTCTTTTCCAGTGAAAATATCATCGTCGTTATCAGTAAAATCAACCATTTTTATTTAATTTGCAACAAAAATACGGATAATATCTGTTTCGTTTATTTCAAATTAAGTGAAAAATATTATCTTTCACCCCCCACTTTCATTTAATGCTATGATTATTGTTGAAGAAGTACAAAACGAAAACCAGAAAAGGGAATTTTTAGAATTTCCTGCAAGGCTTTATCAACACGACAAAAACTATATCAGACCGTTAGATAAGGACATCGACGAGATTTTTAATCCTAAAAAAAATAAATTCTTCAAAACAGGAGAATGCACCAGGTTTTTGTTTAAAAATAAGCAAGATCAAACCCTCGGGAGAGTGGCCGTTTTTGTTAATCATCTTTACGAACAAAATCAGCCTACGGGCGGAATTGGCTTTTTTGACTGTATCAATGATCAGGAAACAGCCGATTTTATTTTTGATCATTGCAAAAACTGGCTTCAGAAAAGAGGAATGGAAGCGATGGATGGACCGATCAATTTCGGTGAAAGGAATAAATTCTGGGGGCTTCTGATCGAAGGTTTCGCTGAACCTTTATATGGAATGAATTACAATTTTCCTTACTACAAAGGGCTTTTCGAAAATTATGGTTTTAAAATTTATTTTGAGCAGCTTTGTTTTTCGAGACCTATCTTTGCCGATGTTTCAAGGGTTTTTACAGTAATGCATGCAAAGCATAAACAGAACCCGAATATTTCTGCAAAACGCATGACCAAAAACAACCTGAAAAAATTTGCGAAGGATTTTGCGGAAATTTATAATAAAGCCTGGGCAGCCCATGGCGAGGGAAAATGCATCGAAGAAGCAAAAACTTTGAAAATGTTTAAAACTATGAAACCCATCATTAATGAACATATTTCATGGTTTGTCTATGAAAACGAAAAACCTATCGCCATGTGGATGAATATTCCCGATACCAACCAATGGTTTAAATATTTAAATGGAAAGTTCGGATTTTTAGAAAAGCTTAAGTTTTTATGGGTTAAAAAGTTCAAGAAAAATGAAAAAATGGTCGGACTTGTGTTTGGCGTCGTTCCGGAATGGCAGAGAAAAGGTATTGAAGGCTATATGATCTGGGAAGGAACTCAGCATCTAAGAAAACACACAGATTTTAAGGTGACAGAGATGCAGTGGATCGGTGATTTTAATCCCAAAATGATAAAAATTGCCGAAAATCTGGATACCACCGTAACAAGAAAACTGGCTACTTACCGATATTTGTTTGACAGAGAAAAAGAATTTGAAAGACATCCGATGTTATAGAAAGAGTTTCGGCGGCGCAAAAAGGCGCCGCCGAAACAAGCTTTAAAAAATCAAATATTACTTTTAGAATAGCTCTCCGGCTACTTTTTTAATATTGTCGCTTTTTCCCATCGAGTAAAAATGCAGAACCGGAACTCCGAAATCCAGCAATTCTTTGCATTGGGCGATAGACCATTCAATTCCGATCTGCTTTACGGCTTCATTGTTTTTGGCAGCTTCCACTTCATTGATTAATTCTTCCGGTAAATCAATTTTGAAAACCTGCGGCAGTAATTTCAAATGTCTTTTGGTGGCAATCGGCTTAATTCCCGGAATAATAGGAACTGTAATTCCCATTTCGCGAGCTTTAGTTACAAATTCAATATATTTTTTATTATCAAAAAACATTTGCGTAACGATGTAATCTGCTCCGGCATCCACTTTTTCTTTCAGCCATTTTAAATCATAATTCATAGAAGGCGCTTCCATATGCTTTTCGGGATATCCGGCAACACCGATGCAGAATTTATTGAGTTCATCACGCTCTTCATCCTGATTATGAAGATATTTTCCCCTTCCCAAATCGTTGATCTGATGCACCAGATCCATCGCGCTGGAGTGACCTCCGGGAGTTGGCTCAAAATATTGGTGTCCTTTCATTGCGTCGCCTCTCAGTGCCATCACATTATCTATTCCGAGATACATACAGTCGACCAAAAGGTATTCTGTCTCCTCCTTGGTAAAACCTCCACAAAGCAAGTGTGGAACGGTATCTACATTATATTTATGCTGAATGGCAGCGCAAATACCCAATGTTCCGGGACGCATTCTGGTAATCCGGCGTTCCATTAATCCGTTTCCTTTGTCGATGTAAATATATTCTTCTCTGGAAGTCGTCACATCAATGAATGGTGGTTTGAATTCCATCAATGGATCTATATTCGTATACAGGTCTTCAATACCAATTCCTTTCTGTGGCGGAACTACTTCTAAAGAGAATAGAGTTTTTCCATTTGCGTTTTTTATATGATCTGTTATCTTCATTTACTATTTATTCTTCTGAATTTATATTATCAATCTTAATCATATTAATTAAGTAATAAATTATGGGTGTTGTTATTTCTTTATAAACATTCTGTTCATTTTGTGAATAGAAAAAATCTTTTTCAAAAATTATATCATTTGTATTATCAAGCAATTGATATTTAACCGATTTTTTATTCAAAATAATTTTTAAATCTAGGTTCACTTCAAATTTTCTTTTAATCAAATCATTGAACATAAAATAAACTCTAAATAAAATATTTTCAAAATTTATTTGAGCATCATATATCACATCCAAATTATTATTACTGTATGTATGATACTTGGGATCTTGCAAAGGAATTTTTTCTATCAATACAATTTTGAACTCTTGGAAAAGTTCTCCTATCTTATTCAACTTTGGCATTAAATATTCAAAAAAATCTTTCACATAGTTATTAATTAAAAAATCTCTATCAGTTTTAAAATCAACAGCTTTAATATTTTGAACTTGCATTTGTTTAGTAAACAATTCAATCTCTTTATCCAAATCATCAACTTCATTAATACTTTCACCATTAATAGCTTTCTGAATAATATCAAAACTAAACCCTATATTCTCAGCAAATAGCTTTATTAAATCTTCATAAATTCCATTATCTGCAATATTTAAAGCCGCATAATACTGAACTTTATCTCTGTTTTTAATAACAATCACAGGATAATTATGTTTCAATAAAATAAAATTGCTTAAGATTCTCGCCAACCTTCCATTCCCATCATCAAATGGATGAATTGAAGTAAACTTATGATGAAAAATCGCTGACATAACTACCGGATGAAGATTTTCTTCTTCAGCATTTCTGTACCACTCCAAAAGATTATTCATTTCAAAAGCTACATCTTCCGGATTTGTATAATAATGAATATCTCCTGAAACCGTTTTCACATGATTAGGTGATGTTTTGTATTGTCCTATTTTTATTTCTTTCTGAAACTCAACCCCTTCAGGAGATATGGTCTTTGAAAGATAAGGTTCTACTAAAATTATTTTATGCAAATCTTTAATATCACTTTCAGATAACGGACGATTTTCTTTAATTAACTGAAGCATAAACTCTATGGCTTCGTTATGCCCCTTTATATCTAAATGATCTTTAAAAGGTTTTCCTTTTGCCGTCAATCCAAAGTTTAAAAAAGCAACAGTTTCTCCATAGCTTAATTGGTTTCCTTCAATAGCATTAGAATTATAATTCCAATCTAATTTTAATTTCTGAAAAATTTTATTTTCCAATTCTTTAGAAAACGGTCGATGAGAATCTATTGAATTTTTTTGTTCATCAATATATTTTATTTCATCCAACTCTTCTAATATTTTAATATTTTTCATTTTGCTATTTTATTACAAAAATAGATTTTAATCTGCTAAATTCGGCGACAACCATTTTCTTGCTTCCTGTAAAGAAATTCCTTTTCTTTTGGAATAATCTTTCAATTGATCTTCCGTTATTTTCCCTAAACCGAAATATTTTGCGTGCGGACTTCCGAAATAATATCCCGAAACCGAGGCTGTAGGGAACATTGCTAAGCTTTCCGTCAAATAAACGCCGATATTTTCTTTCACTTTTAATAAATCCCAAATCGCATGTTTTTCCAAATGGTCAGGGCAAGCCGGATATCCCGGAGCAGGACGGATTCCTTTATATTTCTCGGCAATTAAATCTTCGTTACTTAAATTTTCCTGATTTGCATAGCCCCAATATTCGGTTCTGACTTTTTTATGTAGAAACTCGGCGTAGGCCTCAGCAAAACGGTCTGCTAAGGCTTTTACCATAATTGCATTATAATCGTCGTTTGCATTTTCATATTCTTCCGCCAATTCATCCGTCCCGAAACCTGTAGTCACGCAGAAAGCACCCATATAATCAGTTTTTCCTGAACTTTGAGGCGCTATGAAATCACTTAATGCCAAATAATCTTTTCCTTTTGACTTCTGAAGCTGTTGTCTTAATGTTAAGAACTTAATCTGTTCATTATCATTTTCATCAAAGATTACAATATCATCAGACTCATTAGCGTTAGCTTTAAAAATTCCAAAAACAGCTTTTGCCGTTAATAATTTTTCGTCTAAAATTTTCTTTAAAATAACCTGAGCATCTTTAAACAATTCTTTAGCCTGAGCTCCCACCACCTCATCATCAAAAATATCCGGATATTTTCCGTGCAGATCCCAGCTTCTGAAAAACGGTGACCAGTCGATAAAAGGAACAAGTTCACTCAAATCCTGATTTTCAAAAATCTGAATACCTAAATTGTTCGGTGTGAAGATTTCTTCATTTTCCCAATCAATTTTAAACTTATTTTCTCTGGCATCTTCAATCGAAACATAGTTTTTATCAATCTGCCTGTTCAGGAACTTTTCACGAAATTCAGAATATTCGCTTTTTAAATCATCAACATATTCCTTATTTCTGTCACCCAGCAATGAGCTTACCACATTTACCGCCCTGGAAGCGTCATTCACATGAACAACGGCATTTTTATATTTTAAATCGATTTTCACTGA
>CBFGVN010000094.1:0-9587 GCA_965651845.1 uncultured Chryseobacterium sp.
TTTGTGAGCTAATAAACCTTCTGCCTCTGCCATGATTTCTATTGTTTTTCCTAAATTTTGAAGACCTTTTTCAGAGAGATGTTGAAACGTAATTTTTTTTACAAAACTATCCAAAGAAACGCCGCTGTAATTCTTTGCAAATCCATTGGTTGGAAGTGTATGATTGGTTCCGCTTGCATAATCTCCCGCACTTTCACAGGAATAATTTCCTAAAAAAACGGATCCTGCATTTTGTATTTTCGGAATATACTTTTCAAAGTGGTCTATAGCTAATATTAAATGTTCAGGTGCATATAAATTACTGAATTCCAAAGCTTCATCTATTGATTTCAAGAGGATGAAGTGACTGTTTTTTAATGATCCTTGAGCGAATTCATTGCGGGGGAGCTCTTTAATCTGTTTTTCCGTTTCTTCGATGGTTTCATTAAAAATTTTCACATCCGTTGAGATGAAAATTACCTGGCTGTCACTTCCATGTTCGGTCTGTGAAAGAAGATCTGCAGCACAGAACTCAGGAATAGCCTGTTTATCGGCAATTATCAGCACTTCGCTTGGCCCTGCAGGCATGTCGACAGCAATATTGTACGTTTGTGCACGTTCTTTTGCAGCGACAACATATTGATTCCCGGGTCCGAAAATTTTATAAACATTGGGAATATTTTCAGTTCCCAATGTCATGGCTGCAATGGCCTGAGCACCACCAACTTTAAATATTTTTGAGACACCACAAAGCCGGGCGGTGTACAAAATCGCAGGATTTATATTCCCGTTTTTATCGGGTGGAGAACATAGGATAATTTCTTTACAACCAGCCAGTTGTGCTGGGATTGCAAGCATTAAAACCGTTGAAAACAAAGGAGCTGTCCCTCCCGGAATATAGATCCCGATTTTTTCTATTGCCCGGTTTTCTCTCCAGCAGATTACGTTATTTGTTGTCTCAATTCTCTTATTATCAGACATTTGTGATGCGTGAAATTTTGTGATATTATCTTTTGCCTGCTGAATGGCATTCTTCAATTCATTACTGATAAGTTGTTCTGCATTTTCTATTTCTTCATTAGAAACACGAATATTTTTAACTTCAGCTCCTTCAAATTTTTTATTGAATTCAAATAAAGCTTGTTCACCTTTTTCTTTAACCTGGTTAAAAATATCAACGATAATTTCTGAAAACTTTTCTCTTTTTAACATAGGTCTTTTGATTAGTTTGGACCATTCATTTCTCTGGGGATATTTACTGATCTGCATTTCAAATAACCATTTTATCGATTGGAATTATTAAAATATCTTGTGCACCTTTGTCTTTGAGCTCGTCGATGACTTCCCAAAATCTGTCTTCATCAATTACAGAATGTATGCTGCTCCAACCCCTTTCTGCCAAAGGAATTACGGTGGGACTTTTCAAAACGGGAAGAACGTTGGATACCTCCTGAATCTTATTATCAGGAACATTCATGAGAATATATTTGGAGTTTTTTGCTTTTAAAACTGCTTTAATTCTGAACAGAAATTTATCCAGAATAAGTTCCTTTTCTTTGAATAATTTTGAGTTTTTGGCTAGAACAGCTTCAGATTTTAAAAGTATAACGGTTTCTTTTAAACCATTTTTAAACAAAGTACTTCCTGAGCTGACAATATCACAGATTCCATCTGCAAGACCAATATTGGGAGCTATTTCCACTGAACCGGAAATCACATGAATATCTGCTGAAATCTGATTTTTTAGTAGAAAATTTTTAAGGGTATTGGGATAAGAAGTAGCAATTTTTTTACCCTGGAAATACGTCAGACTATCATTTTCAACATCCTTTGGGATTGCGAGAGAAACCCGGCAGTTTGAAAATCCAAGTTTTTGAATGATTTTAATATCTTTCTGTTTTTCAACTAAAATATTTTCACCGACAATTGCGATATCTACCACGCCGTCTTCCAGATATTGAGGAATATCCGAATTTCTTAAATACATAATTTCCAATGGAAAATTATCTACTGAAACTTTTAGCTGGTCTTTTCCATTATTAATAAAAATTCCGCAGTCTTTGAGAAGCTGAAGGGATTCTTCATAAAGCCGCCCGTTTTTTTGTATTGCAATTTTTAATTTACTCATTTCATTTTGATTGAGTCTGAGCAAGTAAAAACAGAATTATGTTGAAAAATTTTCCGGATAAATCTTAGAAACAAAAAAACCGTCTATTGCTCAGACGGTTTTTATTATTTTGATTTTTAACATAGTCATATATCAACAATTCCGTCTAGCAGAGATGATGATAATAATGATGTACTGTTAAAAAATTCGGTTTCATTGTTGAAATTTGTGGTACAAATGTAGGACTTATTTTTAAACTTCCAAGAAATTTACGAAATAATTTTTCTGTAAAGATTCATCAATTCGTTGGCGATGGATTCATCATTGAACTTCTGAACAAATTCAAAACCCTTATCAGCACGGCGTTTTCTCTCGGATTTATTATTCCATAAAAATTGTATTTTCGATTGAATATCCAAATAATTTTGAGGATCAATATAGACCGAATCCGGACCTCCTGCTTCCGGAAGACAGCTTGTATTACTTGTAATAGTCACTGTTTTTGAAAATAATGCTTCAATAACCGGGATTCCGAAGCCTTCAAAAAAGCTTGGATAAACAAAGATATCAGCCGATTTATAAATCACAGCGAGCTCATCCATTGAAACATCTTCCAAAAAATGAATCTGTTTTTCCATTTTATTTTTTTGAATAAAATTCGCTATTTTTTGAAAATACTTTGTTTTTTTTCCAACGACTATTAATGGAATCTGAGTGTCTTTTAATGCTTTGACCACATTTAAAAGATTCTTGCGCTCTTCAATCGTTCCTACATTCAGAATATACCTTTCCGGCAGTTTGAATTTTTCCTTAGTTTTATTGATAAATTCTTCAGATTGCTGTTCTTTGAAAGCCTTGTGGCATCCCTGATAAATGACTTCGATCTTATTTTCAGGAATTTTTAAAAACTGAATAATATCCCGTTTTGTCTGTTCTGAAATAGCAATGATTTTATCTGCAGCATTTGCAGCTTTTTTGAATTTCCAAAGGTGAATTTTTCTGTCAAAAAATGAGTAATACTGAGGATATCTTACAAAGATCAAATCATGAATGGTAACTATTTTTTTGATGGGTTTTTTATCCCATTTTAAAGGTAATTCACCAGATAATCCATGAAAAATATCTGCATCAAGTTTTTGTGCATCCTTCCCCATTTTGAGCTGTCGGGACATATTTCCTTTGGACGTTTCCAAAAAATGAACATTTGGATTTTCCAGAATATCAGCTCCTCTTTCTGATTTGTTTTTATTTAACAGAATATAGTCGTTTTCAGGAAAATATTTCGTCAGAATTCGGACAAGATCTCTAGAATAGTTACCTAAACCCGATGTATTGTGAAAAAAACGTTTGGCATCAAAAGCTATTTTCATGATTCAATCTGTTTTTGAAATTCCTGAAATGTTCCGAACGAATAATTTTCACTTTTCAACCAGGAAATAAAGTCATCAAATCGATTAATCATATCTTTTCCTGTATTTTTTACTGTAAATCCGGGTAATTTAAACGCTTCATCTTTAATTTCTGCGAATTCCCAAGGATGAAAGTAAATATTTAAATAATTATCTTTTTTTAATGTATCTGAAGCTAGTTTTTTATAGAATGATAAAGGAAAATTATGAAAACTCAGCCAGAATAAAGGTATTCTGAAATTTGGAGAAACCGAAGCCGGAATCTGCGTCACATTTCCTTCTTTAAAATACGTTCTGGAAATTTTTAAATTATTGTATCTTCCCGGAAGAAATGTCGGATTGATCGATGAATTGTAAGAATATCCGGCATTTTCTACAGCATTTTTGCTTACAGGCATCATTCTTGGCATTCGCAATCCTGTCACTTTTGTAGAAAATAATTCTTCTAATCGATCTTTGGATTCTTGAAGATGTTTTTCTTCAAAATCGGAATGGAACCATGTATGAGAAGCCAATTCGTGCCCCTCATTTAATAATCTTTCGATAAGATTTTTGCTGTTTTCCGCAAAAACAACCGTTGAAAAAAAAGTCGCTTTTACATTATGTTTTTTAAGAATATCTAAAATTCTTTCGAGACCCGTCTGTGAAAGTGAAATTTGCTTTTCAAAAGAAATTTCTCCTTTGTATTCTAATGGCATATCAAATTCCTCGATGTCAAAACTTAATAAAACCATTTTAAAAATTTTTGTTTTTTATAATATAATTAGGTCTTTCTTTCACCTGCTTAAAGATTTTACCTAAATAAATTCCCATGATTCCCATAATAATCAATTGCAAGCCACCAAAGAATACAATGGTCATGATCAATGATGCCCAACCTGAAATTTCAGTTTCCACGACGAATGAATAAATTACGTATCCAACATATCCGACAACAGAAAGAGCCGAGAAAAGGAACCCGAGATAAGCCGCAATATAAAGCGGTTTTACACTAAAAGCCGTGATTCCAGTGAAGGCAAAAGTTACCATTTTTTTGAGATTATAGCTGCTTTCTCCCGAGATTCTTTCGTTTGCAGTAAATTCAATTCCGGTTTGTTTGAAGCCCATCCAGCTTGTGAGTCCTCTCAAAAAAAGATCGTCTTCGGTGAAACTTCGCATGACTTCAACAGCATTTGCGTCCAACAGTCTGAAATCTGATCCGCCTCCTTTTGTAAGATCAACATCTGAAAGGCTTGAAAGCATTTTATAGAAAAAATCTGACGTTTTTCGCTTAAAATAAGAAATTTGTTTCGGATAAGTCCGGATTGTATACACAACATCATATCCTTCTTCCCATTTTTTTATCATTTGGGGAATCAACTCCGGCGGATGCTGCAGATCTCCGTCCATAGAGATTACCGCGTTTCCGTGAGCATGATCAAGACCGGCTTTTACGGCAGGTTGATGTCCGAAATTTCTTGAAAATTCAATGAATTTTACTTCGTCATATTGTGCTGAAAGTTCTTCCAATTTTTGCTGAGTACTATCGCGGCTACCGTCATTAACGAAAATAATTTCAAAATCATAATGATGCAATCCTGAAAAAACTTCCTTAATTTTTTCATAAACTAAAGCAACGTTCCCATCTTCATTATGGGCAGGAATGACGATTGAAATTTTTTTCATATTTACTTATTCAGGCTGTAATTTTTTTCAAAATCTTTGGTTAAAAGTTCATAAGTTATCCTCAACCAAACCACAATGCAAGGTACAGCTTTTAAAGAATATTTTTTGATATAATTCTCTTTTACAAACTTCGGAAATAAATCTGAAGTCGAGAAGCATGTGAAAATAATTACAAAAATCAGCAAACCAATAATGAATGGCGTTCTCTCTTTCTGAAGGAAAAACCAAACCAGAACTCCCACAACAGCAATGATATACGTTGGAGATTCTGAGCTTGAACTGAACAATACCAAAAACAATAGCGATGAAGCTAAAATCATTAATTGAAAAGCATAATGCTGATATTGCTTAATTCTAATATATGGCAAGGCAAAAAGCGGTAGGCCAAACGCTAAAAATACAAGGTTGGAAATCGAAGCATCCCCTAAAATTCTTCTGAAAAAACCCATCAATGAGATGTCCTGCATATTCCCTAAAACCTGATTTTCATTATTTTTTTCAACGATTGACTGAAACCAGTCGGAGTAACACTGAATCACAAATTTCGGACTGGAATAAGCCATCGGAAGAACGAAAAATAATACAGCGATAATTAATCCTGACAGAATAAATTTAGCCTTATTTTTAATAAAGAAGAATTGTGTAAGGCCTACAATTCCATAGATTTTCACAAAAACTCCTACTAAAATTGCTGTAACCGATTTTACTTCTTTTCTTTCGTAAATATAAACTGCAGACAGCAATAAAAGCCCTGTCAGAGCCACATTAAACTGTAAGCTTAAAGCCGCCGTAATGTATTCCTGTAAACATAGAAGTCCGAAAATTGCTTTCTTTGAATCGGAAAACGGAAGCTTATAAATCCCGTAAACGAAGATGAATGTATTGGCCAGATTCCATAGGGAAATTCCCAGCCAGTCGGGCATTACAGCAAACGGAGCTATCAGCACACTGAAAAAAACACCGTAATGATTAAGATCAAAAAACAGATCTGGATAATGAATAAATAAGTTTTTCTGATCGACCGTATGAAAAAACACACTTTTGAAAATCAGATAATTATTAATCGCATAATCTCCTCTGAAATATTTAGAAATCGCCGTAACTACTGATATAATAAGATAAACCCCAAATATATATTTAGGGTTTAATAGTATTTTAAGGAATTTTTCTTTCAAGATTGTGAGGTTTTAGTTTAAAATTTTAATCTTAAACAGCAACATTATTATCTCTCAACGCATCATTTAAAGACGTTTTCTTGTCTGTAGATTCTTTTCTCTGACCGATGATCAAAGCGCATGGAACCTGATATTCTCCTGCAGGATATTGTTTTGTATAGCTTCCCGGAATTACTACCGAACGGGCAGGAACCCTTCCTTTGATTTCAATTGGTTCAGGGCCTGTAACATCAATAATTTTCGTAGATGCTGTCAAAACAACATTTGCTCCCAAAACAGCTTCTTTTTCTACATGAACTCCTTCTACTACGATACATCTTGACCCGATAAAACAATCGTCGTCAATAATTACCGGAGCAGCCTGAAGCGGTTCTAAAACACCACCGATTCCTACACCTCCACTCAAGTGAACATTTTTACCGATCTGTGCACAGCTTCCCACTGTCGCCCAGGTATCAACCATCGTTCCTGAATCTACATACGCGCCGATATTTACATAGGAAGGCATCATAATAACTCCTGAAGCCACAAATGAACCTTCTCTCGCAATTGCATGAGGTACAACTCTCACTCCTTTTTCAGCATAATTTCTCTTTAAAGGAATTTTATCATGAAATTCGAACGGACCTACCTCAATAGTTTCCATTTTCTGAATCGGGAAATACATTACCACAGCTTTTTTTACCCACTCATTTACCTGCCATCCGTTTTCTGTAGGCTCTGCAACACGAAGTTCACCGGAATCCAATAGAGAAATAACTTCTCTGATTGCTTTTTGGCTGTCTTCATTCTGCAAAAGATCTCTATTATCCCAAATGTTTTCAATTGTTTGTTGTAACGACATGTTTCTAGTTTAAAATTATTCGCGAAGATACAAAAGTTTTAGTTTAAGGTTTAGGATAAGAATTAATTTTAAGATAGAAAATAGGGTTGAAATTAACACTCATTTGTCATTCCGAATGAAATGAGGTGAAGTGAAGAATCTATATTCCTGTAATTGAGATTCTTTCTTTATTAAGAATTTTTAAAAATAAATCTATTTTACAAAACGCGTTGAGCGTGTAAGTATGCTTTATTCCAATATTTTTCGTTTAATGAAGAAATAATTACACCTTTTGAAGTAGATGCATGAATAAATTTCACTTCACCGTCATTTCCGATATCATGTACGATTCCGACATGTGAAACCCTGTTTCCTCCCGCGGTGGCGAAGAATAGAAGATCACCTGGTTTTACATCTTTAATATCAATTTTTTCTCCGGCGTCAGCCTGATCGGAAGATCTTCTGGGTAATTTGAAATCATTTTCTTCAAAAACTTTTACAGTGAAGCCGGAACAATCGAAGCCGGAAGAAGTATTGCCCCCAAATTTGTAAGGTGTTCCAATGTATTTTTCTGCATCTTTCAAAATTCCGTTGATTGATTTTGAAACTGTTCCATCGAATTTTGAATCCAGATTTCGAAGATTTTCAGATTTTGTAATGGTCTTAGTATTTGTATTTTTCTTTGTTGCAACACTTTTCGAACTTCCGCATGAAATAATAAGTGAAGAAGCAATCAGCAAAACAGACAACTGTTTCATTCTATGTGGCTTTCTAGATAATTCCGTTTTCATATCCTCCTGATTTTTAATAGAATACTAATTTAATACAAATATATAAATTTATATTTTAATTATGCTTAAACTATACTATAACTATATTATAAAATTATGTTAAAATATCATATTTAATTAATTATCATTATATTTGATCTTTATTAAACACAAATAGTATATGGCGACTTACGAGAGCTTAATTAAAATAAAAGGGACGGTTGGAGACCTTGTTTTTTACGAACTGAACGGTAAAAATGTTGTTCGGAAGAAAAGCGGGTTCAATAAAGCAGCCTTTAAAAAAAGCCCGACTTATGAAAAAGTAAGACAAAACAGCTCGGAATTTGGTCATTGTTCCAAAGTCGGGAAAATGATACGACAAGCTCTTGTTCTATATATTAAAAAAGCCGAAGATCCCCTGCTCTATCAGACATTTGCAAAGATTATGACCGAGATTAAAGACTTGGATGATGTTTCAGAAAGAGGAAAAAGAACCGTAAAAAATGGTTTGTTAACAGAAAAAGGAAAAGAGATTCTGAAAAATTTTCAGTTTGGAAAGTATTCTCATGTAGGTAATGAAGCTTTTATATCTTCGGATTTGTGGGAAGTAAAATTAAATTTAAATAAACAAATTCAGGCGGATGAAGTATCACTTGTGATGTTGAAAATAGATTTTGAAAATTATTTAACCGAAAGTTTTGAAGAAAAAAAAGCATGGAATAAAGAAGAAATCTCGTTTCAGAAACATTACTCCGATGATGACTTTGTGCTGTATTTTATAGCTTTATATCATGAAGAAAAGATTGTGAAAATGGGATTTTTGTAGGTAGGAGGCGTGAAGATGGAGGCTGGAGGTTCATTTTGGACTTCATTAAACTTCCTATTTCAAGCTCCCTCTTCCAGCCTTTTAAAACAAAAAAAGCCGTCCATAAGGACAGCTTTTTATATTTTGTAAAATCTTATTTAGAATTTTTTTCACCTTTCCATGTTCCTGATCTTGCGGGTGTAGGAACTGAATTTGTCCAGCTTCCGCTTCCTGTTTTCTCTCTCGTTAAAGAACCTTTAAATTCTCCGTCTGCCGGTGAACCGATAGAAGCATTAAGATCTCCGGATTCAGATAAATGTCCTGAAATGTAATAATTTTCATTAGTCTGATCAGAATGCATTGTTCCTGTTACTTTTCCGTCGGTTGCCACTACAATGTTCCAGTCACCTTTTTCGCTTCCTTCATAAGTTCCGGACCATGTGCCGATGAAATCGTAGATCGTATCTTCATCTTTGCTGCAGCCGATGAATAAAAAAGCAGTTAATAAAAGTAAAAAAAGTTTCTTCATAATTTTTAAAGTAGTTTTTATCTGATAAACAAATTTCGTGGAGAATACGGGATTCGAACCCGTGACCTTTTGACTGCCAGTCAAACGCGCTAGCCAACTGCGCCAATCCCCCTTTTTATTTCTGAAGCCGTACAAAAGTAAGTATTTAAAATACATATACAAACATTTTGTTAAATTTTCTTTAATAAGAATGTTAATTAGCTATACAATCACCATCTATTTGCATAAACTTTTACATCAAAATAAAATCGCATGCTAAAAATTAATTAGCATGCGTTTTTCAATTACTTTATATTTCGAAATTATTTCCAACCGCCGCCCAGAG
>CBFGVN010000095.1:0-9527 GCA_965651845.1 uncultured Chryseobacterium sp.
AACATTTGCCTTTTTTTTGACAAGGAAATTTTAATACACTTTCGATATTATAATTATTTTCTCTTTTTTTGGCAATAATCCTTAATTTTAACATTTACGTTAAAAAATTAAAAAAATAAGACCTTCATTTTTTTTAATTTGCCAATGTTAATTTTTTTTTAAATTACGATATTCACAATTCTGTGAGGCACTACAATGATTTTTTTCGGTGCTTTTCCTTCCAGAATCTGTTGTATTTTCTCATCATTTATCACCAGATCTTCCACTTCTTGCGGAGATAGCTGAGCAGATAGGGATATTTTAAACTTAGTTTTACCGTTTACACTTACCGGATACTCTATTTCATCCTCCACTAAGTAATCCTCGTTCAATACAGGGAATTTCTCAAATTCGATAGATTCCTTGTGACCTAATAAGTTCCAAAGCTCTTCACAAATGTGTGGAGCATAAGGAGAGATGATAACGGCCAAAGGTTCCAAAATATTGCGTTTGTTGCATTTTATTTTTTGCAATTCATTTACAGCGATCATAAATGAAGATACAGAAGTGTTGAAAGAGAAGTTTTCGATATCGTAAACTACCTTCTTTATTAAGGTATGTAAAACTTTATATTCTGCTTTTGTAGGCTCTTCGTCTGAAACTTCAAAATTTTCTCCATTGAAATAAAGATTCCAGAATTTTTTCAGGAAACCATAAACTCCACTTAGTCCTTGTGTGTTCCAAGGTTTGGATTGTTCTAACGGACCTAAGAACATTTCGTACAATCTTAAACCGTCTGCTCCATACTCATTACAGATATCATCTGGGTTTACAACATTGTATTTTGATTTGGACATTTTTTCTACTTCACGGCCAGTGATGTATTTTCCGTCTTCTAAAATAAATTCTGCATCGGCAAAATCCGGTCTCCAGGCTTTGAAAGCTTCTGTATCCAATTCATCAGATGCTCCTTTTAATAAAGATACATCAACGTGGATTTGTTGAGTCTGATAATCTTTTGCTAAATTTTTAGATACATATTTATTAGTACCATCAATTCTATACACAAACGCACTCATCCCCAAAATCATCCCCTGATTAATCAACTTCTGGAAAGGCTCATCATGATTAATATACCCTCTATCCTTTAAGAACATATTCCAAAAACGGGAATATAATAAGTGACCTGTCGCGTGCTCGCTACCTCCGATGTATAAATCTACCTGCCCCCAATAATTTGCCAATTCTTTTTTAACAAAAACCTCATCATCATTAGGATCCATATATCTTAGAAAATACCAGGAGCTTCCTGCCCAACCCGGCATTGTTGATAATTCTAACGGGAAAATTGTTTTTTCATCAATTAAATTAGTATCAACAACTTTTTGGTTGGCTTCGTCCCAAGCAAAAGTTTTTGCATTTCCTAATGGCGGATCTCCGTCTTCCGTTGGTAAATATTTTTCAACTTCAGGAAGTTCCAAAGGCAATGCAGAGGTCGGCAACGTGTAAGGCATTCCATCCTTATAATATATAGGAACCGGTTCTCCCCAATATCTTTGTCTTGAGAAAATCGCATCACGCTGTCTGTAATTCGTAGTTCCGTGGCCAATTCCTCTGCTTTCGATTTCAGAAATTATTTTTGATTTGGCATCATTATAATGTAAGCCGTTTAAGAAATCAGAATTTACACAAACCGAATCTTTAGAATCGAAAGACTTTTCCTGAACGTCTTCATCAGTTTCTACAACTTTTTTAATTTCAAGATTAAATTTCTTCGCAAATCTGTGATCGCGCTCATCATGTGCAGGAACAGCCATTACAGCTCCTGTTCCGTAACCCATTAAAACATAATCTGAAATATAGATCGGCATTTTTTCCCCACTGAACGGATTGATCGCATAACTTCCAGTGAAAGCACCTGAGACATTTTTCACGTCAGACATTCTGTCTCTTTCAGTTTTTTTGGAAGTTTCTTCAATATAATGATCTACCTCAGCTTTTTGTTCTGCGGTAGTAATAGTTTCCACTAAAGGATTTTCAGGAGCCAATACCATAAATGTTGCTCCGAAAATGGTGTCAGGCCTTGTGGTGAACACTTCAACAATTTCGTCATGCCCTTCAACATTGAATTTCACCTGTGCTCCCTGAGATTTCCCGATCCAGTATTCCTGGGAATCTTTTAAAGGCTGCGGCCAGTCCAGCGTTTTTAAACCTTGTAATAATCTTTCTGAGTAAGCAGAAATTCTCATGCTCCACTGCATCATTTTCTTTTGGAAAACAGGGAAACCTCCTCTTTCGGATTTTCCGTCTTTCACCTCATCGTTGGCCAAAACCGTTCCCAATGCAGGGCACCAGTTTACTGTCGTTTCTGCTCTGTAGGCTAAACGATAATTTAAAAGGATATCTTCTCTATCCATTTCAGAAGCCGTATTCCATTCTTCTGCCGTGAAATTTAGTTCGTCGTTTTGATTGGCATTTAAACCTTCCGTTCCCTTTTCCTCAAAATGTTTGATCAAAGTTTCGATAGATTCTGCCTTATCCGTATTTTTATTATACCAGGAATGGAACAATTCAATGAAAATCCACTGTGTCCATTTATAATAAGAAGGATCGGAAGTTCTCACCTCCCGGCTCCAGTCGAAAGAGAAACCGATTTTTCTTAACTGCTCCTCATATCTGTTGATGTTTTGCTCAGTAGTGATCGCAGGATGCTGCCCTGTCTGAATCGCATACTGCTCAGCAGGAAGCCCGAAGCTGTCGTAACCAACCGGGTGGAGAACATTGAAACCCTGATGTCTTTTATATCTCGCATAAATGTCGGAAGCAATATATCCCAGCGGGTGGCCTACGTGAAGCCCTGCCCCTGATGGATACGGAAACATGTCGAGAACATAAAATTTGGGTTTGTCTGTGTTATTGGAAGTCTTGTACGTTTGGTTGTCTTCCCAGTATTTCTGCCACTTTTTTTCTATCTGCTGATGATCGTAAAACACTTTTTATATTTAGATATTAGATGTTAGACTTAGATGTTAGATTTAATTTTATCATTAATTCTAAAATCAAGATCCACAAAAATAATGATTTTAAAAGAAATGGAAATTTTAATTTTTGATTAATTAGCATTCACAAAAAAAATCCCATCCGAAGATGAGATCTTTATATTTTTAAAATAATAATTCTGATTATTGCTGAGGAATTCTCTTGAATGTATAAGTTACAGAATTATATTCAGTAGGATCTGTTGTATCTTCGATCGTAAGGTTCAGGGTAGTTTCGTTGAGGGTAGTTACTTTTCCTTTATCCGGTTCTACGATTCCCTGATATTTGATCTGAACAGCTTTACTGTCTTTATCATACGTGTAGGTAAAGTTTCTGTCAAAGGTAACGTCACATGCTCCCGGAGTCGTAGGGCTGTCGCCTTTATCGGTTCTTTTCCCTGTATTTCCGGCGTTGAACACCCATCTTCCTTCTTTCTGACAATTTGTATAGGTGATCTCATCAGAAACAGGAGTTCCTCCTACAGGAACACTCGTAACCACCTCTTTCACCGGCTGCCAAGTTCCAACAAGCGGATATTCAATAGTAGTATCGTCGTCGTTATCGCATCCGGTAGCTACAAATAATGATAAACCTGCAAATAGTAATGCTAATTTCTTCATGTATCAAATTTTTCAAGCGCTAAAATTATAATTTTTTTGATTTATTTAATAATTTTTTGTGAAAAATTATTGCAAACTTATTTATTTTCAAAAATATAAAAGCATTTTTACCCAATATTACCTCTATTTAACAAATATTGAATACAGGGAAAGCCTCTATTCTTAGGAAAAAAACTATTTTTGCACAAAACAATGCAAATGCAAGACATTACGAAAAATAATTTTGACTTTTTACGTGTTCTCCTCGCTTTTATCGTTTTTGTAGGACATTTAGGGACGCTAAGTGCCTCCAAAGAGCTCAAAATACTAGAAAACAGCCCCATCGAGATTGCAGTTTTCGGTTTTTTTATTGTCAGTGGATTTCTTATTGCAAGAAGCTATGACAGATCTTCAAGCTTAAAAAGCTATATTAAAAAGAGAATCAACAGAATCGTTCCTGCTTATTTATTAGTTGTTTTTTTATGTGCTATTTTGCTAAGTTTGGTCAGTACGCTTTCCTTCAGAGAATATTTCAGCAATACACAAGTTTATAAATACCTGTTCTGGAATTCTTTATTCCTCAACTTCAAGGCGCCCTGGCTTCCGGGAGTTTTTGGCAATCAGGCGGTGAACGGTGCCCTCTGGACATTAAAAGTTGAAATGTCCTATTATTTCTGCGTTCCATTATTGTTTCTTCTTTTTGGTAAAAACAATAAATACCGAAACATAAGCTTAATTATTATCTATTTTTTATCACTCATTTATCTTAATTATTTTGAATCGATAGGAAAGGTTTCGATTGCAAAACAAATTCCGGGAACATTATCGTACTTCATTCCGGGAATGCTGATTTATTTTAATTTTGATCAATTTATTAAGCATAAAAATTTACTGTTCATCATCGCTATTATTACGGTTTGGATCGATCTATTCACCGGAATTATTTTATTCTCTCCCGCGATGATCGGTATCATTACGCTTTATATCGCCTATTCATTTAAATTCTTAAATAATTTCGGAAAATACGGAGATTTCACTTACGGAATTTATATTTTCCACTTCCCTATCATCAGAACTTTTACGACATTGGGACTGTTTGAAGACTATAATCCTTTTTTAATGGCTATTGTCTGTATGTTAATTGTGATCGCGGTGGGAGTAAGCTCATGGCATTTTTATGAAAAAAGATTTTTATAATTTTAAATTAATTAAACCACAGCATGAAAGACCTGGTTTCCATCATTACCCCATCTTACAATTCCGCCGAATTTATCGAGGAAACGATACAATCTGTCCTGAACCAGACCTATGAAAACTGGGAATGGCTTATTTCCGACGACCGTTCGAAAGACGATACCGTGGAAATTATCAAAAAATATAACGATCCAAGAATAAAACTTCAGGTTCTCGAACAAAACGGAGGTGCCGGAAATGCCCGAAATAAAAGCCTTGAAAGAGCTCAGGGAAGATACATTGCCTTCCTGGATTCCGATGATTACTGGTATCCCGAATATTTGGAAACCATGATCGGCTTTATGCAGGAAAACCAGGCAGAATTGGCATATTGCAATTATTCGAGATGCGATGAACACACCATGGAACCGATCTTAAAAGATTTTGAAGCAGACAAAATTGTCACTTTTTCTAATCTACTCAAAACCTGCAGATTGGCTCCGGTTTCTACCATTTACGACACAAAAAGAGTTGGGAAATTTTTCTTTCCGGTAAAAAGCAAACGTGAAGATCATGTGATGTGGCTGAATTTGTTAAAAGAAATTCCAAAAGGTTATCCTTTAAGAAAAACGCTGGCCAAATACAGGATGCGCCAAAACAGCGTTTCCAGAAAGAAGAAAAACATTATTAAAGACCAATATCTGGTGTATAAAGATTTTATGGGATTTTCTACATTAAAGTCGTTGTACTACACCGCAAACTGGGCTATAAACGGATTCCTGAAATATTCTAAAATTTTTAATTAGTGGAATATTCAAAAGAATTCAAAGCTGCTCTGAGTGCATTTTCCAGCATAGAAAAAGACCGTCTTATTTTCAGGCTTCTGAAAAAAGATAAGCTTCTATCCAAAAAACTGTATTTCGAATTAATCGATCAGGAAACAACTGATGATAAGCGCGATGCAATGGAGGAAAATGTTCAGGAGAAAGTGCTGTTGGCTTCAAAATATATTGGAAATCAAAAATATTTTCTAAGTATTATTCGGAAAATCAGTGCTGAAATTACGGAGCATGTAAAAATTACTACGGATAAATTCGGGGAAGTTTCTCTTAATTTATTGTTGATTGATAAAATTCTGGATAACAACGAAGACCTTAGTCGACAACGGTTTGATAATGTCTACAAGCTTTACATTTATATTATTAATAAAATTTTCAGAGCGTTACTTCTTATCAAAAAACTAGATGAAGACTACTGGATGGAAATTGACGAATATTTAAAAAGCATTGAAGCTAAAATTAATAAAAACCATTATCTGCAAAAGCTCTGCATCAATAATCATTTAGACTTTGCATGGCTGAGAAGTGAAAATATTCCTGAAAATTTCGAACTTATTGTAAAGGAAATAAAGAAACAGGGATTTTTACGATAAAATTTTCTTGATAATTAAATCTGTTGAATTTGGCTTTCCTTTAACAAATTTTTCTGCGTTCTCAGACATTCCTTGGAGCGTATCTTCATTATTGATCAGAAATAGTACAAAATCTGCCGCCAAACCAGCATTTTCAAAAGATCTGCCGCCATCAACAGAAATCAATTCATCCGCCTCCGGATTTTTTCTATAATGATTTCCAAAAATCACCGGAACCCCGAAAGTCGCTGCTTCCAGAATATTGTGCAATCCTGCATCGTGAAAACCACCGCCCACCACCGCAACATCAGCATAAGAATATAATTTTGAAAGCAGACCTATGCTGTCAATAATCAAAACCCTTGACTGAAAATTTTTCGTTGAATCATTAATTTTGCTATATAAAATTGCATCGGGAAAAATCTGTTTCAAAGACTGGACTCTTTTGAGATCATGTGGTGCAATAATCAGTTTTGCATAAGGGCTCCCCTGCAAAACTTCGTCTGCAATTTTTTCTTCCGCCTGCCAGGAACTCCCAAATACAACGGCTTTTTCGCCACCAATAAAATCTTTAATAAAATCTACATGATTATTTCGGTTTCTTAGCTGCTTTACCCTGTCAAACCGTGTATCTCCGGTCACAGAAGATTTCGACAAACCTATACTTTTAGCCAAAGCAAAAGACATCTCCGTCTGATGAAAAAACCAGTCAATATTTTTTTGCAATTGCTTTACAAACCATTTTCCGTACGAGGTAAAAAATGACTGTCTTTCATAAAACAAAGCTGAAATCACATAGGTTTTCACTCCTTTATTTTTAAGTTCCTCCAACAGATTATACCAATAATCATACTTCACCGTAAAAAATAGTTGAGCATCGAATTGAGAAACAAATTCCTTTACGTAAGATCTTTTATCGAAGGGTAAATAACAGATGACATCTGCAATATTTTTCTTTTTAATGATATTCTCATACCCTGACGGAGAAAAGAATGTAACAAGAACTTTGTGATCGGGAAGCCTATCCTTCAATTGTTCTAAAACAGGAAGTCCCTGCTCATATTCACCCAGGCTTGCGGCATGCATCCAGATTACTTTATCTGATGTAGAAAATGCAGATTTTACTTTTTGTAAAGATTCTTTCCTGCCTTCAACGCCTTTTTTAGTTTTATCATTAAACAATGAGAAAACCTTCATTCCGAAGATGAGCAGACTGATGAATATGTTATAAAAAAAAGACATCTGAATTATTTTAAATCTTTAAATCTCTATTCTATCGTTATTGGTTGAAGGATTTGAAACCACTAAAAACTCCAGATCTTCTGATGATTCATTCGCTATACAATGTTTTGATTTCGGCAAAACAGAAACACTTTCTCCTGTTTTTACTGAAAACTTTTCTCCATTAATATAAAACGCTGCTTCTCCTTTTAAAATATAAAAAAACTGCTCCGCCCGTTCATGAAAATGCAGCTTCTCTGCTGCTCCGGGAGGCATTTTCTCCTGCTTTACGGAAAGACTTTCAGAATCTTTCAGAACCCAGCAGTCGCAGCCATTTCCCCAGGAATAATATTCGGTATTGTTTTTAGATCTTATCATTTGAATTGGCCTACAACGATGAAAAGTATAATTAAGCTTCCTATTACCGCGAAAATTGATGTCGCCATCGGGACTTTGGGTTTCGCATTTTCATCAACTGAATATCGGAACATATAATCCTGACTGTTCAAAAAAATTAATGTAACCAGCGTGTAGAGCCATCTCATGAAAACTTCCATAATCAGAAATTGAGCACTTTCATTTTCCTTGGTAATTTCTATAGGATAATTGGCAGATTCGGGAATTCTTACAATAAAGGCAAACCCAACATAAAATATAGTGGCTAAAACCGGCATGAAATAAGAATATTTTTTACTGCCAAAATTATCTGCCTTACCTTCAAAATCAAAATGAGTGGGAATGGTTTGCGGTAAAGTTTTATAATTTTTTATCGTAAGCCACCACAAAAATACAAGCAATCCAAAATTAAAAACATCAAAAATTGTGAGAAAAACATTTTCCATTCCAGATGATTTTAAAGTTATAGCACACTTTTAATAACTCTCAGTTTATGAGTATGCTTATTCATTTCTTTATTGAAAATCCCTGTAGAATCAAGGGTGTCAATTCTCACTTTTCCCGAAGCGTGAATGATTTTCTGGTTTTCCAGCATGATTCCGACATGTATGATTCTTCCTTCATCATTTTCAAAAAAGGCCAAATCTCCGGGTTGACTTTCCTCAACGAAAGTTAACGGTTCCCCTACTTCCGCCTGCTGATATGTATCTCTCGGTAATTTCACATCATGGATTTTATAAACCAATTGCGTAAAACCCGAGCAGTCAACGGCAAAAAAACTCTTTCCACCCCACAAATAAGGAACGTTTAAAAACTCCCTTGCCGTAAGAGCGATACTTTCACGTACATCATGACTTCTTCTCGATGCTACCACAGGAAATTCCACCTCCGACCCCATCGAAAGTAAAGTTTTTCCGTCATTCATCAAAACGGAAGAAAAATCTTCAGTAACTACCGTAACTTTTCGTTTTGCCAACTCTTCGTCTGTTACAGGTCTTATCTGTTTGGTATCCATCCATCCTTCATAGCCGTCATAATGCATTTTTATTTTGGTCCAGTTTTTATTTACTTCCAAAATATCTGCACTTTCACCAAACAATATTTCCGTAACAATTTCCGCTTTGTCAGATCCTTCTGCACGAACGGGTGCTACTGTTACAATACAAACTCCTTTATTCATCAATTTATATTAAAAGATTGAATGATTTAAAGATTAAAAAATAGAGACTGCATAATCTTTCATATTTAATGTTTAAATCTTTTAATTTTTATTTTCTTCTAAGAAAATTTACTCCGTCTCTAAAAGGTAAAATAAGATTTTCAAAAGCATCATCTTTTGCGATCAAATCATTTAGCTCCTTTATCACCTGCGTAGATTTCTGCTTCGGGTTTTCCTCCAGCACTTTTCCGTACCAAAGTACATTATCAAACAATATCACCGATCCGGATTTCGTTCTCGGTTTGATCAGTTTGAAGTATTCCGAATAATTTTCTTTATCTGCGTCGATGAAAACCAAATCAAAAATCTCATCAGTTTCTCTTAAAAACTCTTTTGCATCCTGAAGCTTAAAATCGATCTGACTTGAATATTCACTTTCCGAAAAATATTTTCTGGGTAGATAAGCTAAATCTTCATTCACATCCAGAGTCGTGATTTTTACGTCTTTTTGCAGACCTGGTGTTAAAAAAACTGTAGCATATACAGGTAA
>CBFGVN010000096.1:0-9424 GCA_965651845.1 uncultured Chryseobacterium sp.
TATTTAATAATTTTTTTCTAAGTTGTATAAGTTTTTGTCTGATTAAATTCAGTTGTACATCAAGGCCTGATATTTTATCTTCGGAAATAAAGCCTAAATCGCAGGATAATAAAAGTAAGTATTCTGTTTCGTTTGTCGAACCAATACTTATTTCTAAAAATCTGGCAAATTCTTTATCGGTAGATCTTCCGCAGCCTTCGGCAATATTTGTAGGAACAGAAACTGCTGCTCTTCTAATTTGAGACGTTAAACCAAAAAGTTCTGATTTTGGAAAATTTTCAGAAATAATATAAATTTCTTTTACCAATTCATGGGCAATTTTCCAAGTGTCATATCTTTTGTAGTCTCTCATTGCCTATTGCTTATAGCCTAATGCTTACTTGCTTTCTACCCAATAATTCCTAGTAGATCTCCCTCTTTTACAATTAAATAATCTTTTCCTTCCAATTTCAATTCAGAACCTGAATATTTTCCATAAAGAACTTTGTCACCTATTTTAACAGTTGTAGGCTCATCTTTTTTACCAGGACCTACTGCTACTACTGTACCTTCTTGTGGTTTTTCTTTTGCGGTGTCCGGAATAATAATACCTGAAGCTGTTTTAGTTTCTGCAGCGATCGGCTCGATCAAAACTCTGTCTGCTAATGGTTTAAAGTTTACTGACATAATATATTTAATTTTTTAATTATTCTGTGTTGTAATTCTCTAAATGTGTGCCATCGGTTGCCTATGGTTGAAATGGCAGATTTTTGTTTTTGAGTGTGAAATTTTGGCAGAAAAAAAAGTTTACCATCGAGGTAAACTTTTTTGATTTTATTTTACAGATTCCATCACCATTTTCCTGCCATTGGAATCGATTTCCTGTTTTAGAACTTCTCTGGTTGAAGTATCCAGATAATATGTAACAATTGTTTTTCTATCCTGAATATCATCTGTCGTTTTGACGATCCACACTTTTCTGCCATTAAGCTTACCCTTATTTACATCCTCAATATAAGCCTTTACCACTCCTTTTTTTGCTGCGGGATTATAATCGAAGATAGGCATTTCTGCAGAATAATGTTCTTTTAAAGGTAGGAATCTTATTAATCCCTGATAAGCATTGCTGTCGAAATATTCGCCTGAAATATTTTCATTAATAATATCTTTCTTTTGAATTTTTTTATCCAGATAATATCCGGTCACTTTATTTTTTCCGAATTTCAACTGCATGTCTCTTGACGAATTATAGGACGAATGATAAATAGGTTCGAAATTTGAAATTTTTATTAATGTAGAATCTACCCAGGGTTTATCCGGAGCCTGATTCATTTTTACCGTCGTTTCAATAAGAAGTGTTGTTTTATCAATTTTTTTAGTTTGAGTCGAAATCTTTCCAATCTCTATTTTTTGGTCTCCTTTTTCTGCGAACCAAAGTGCATGGGAAATCTCATCTTTGATAAGTTTAGATTCAATTTTTACATTGTTGGGTGTAAGTGTTTTTTGTGCAAAAAAATCGGCACTGCTCATTATTAATAAGATCAGGAATATTCTCATGATTTTTTAATAATAAGTAGTGCCTTTTATGTAAAAGTTACATTACTTTTGGGTTACTTTTTCCCTGCTGCCTTCATCGGATTTACTTTTCCGTTGGAGGCTCCTCTTGCATTTCCGCCTTCTTTTTGTTTAAACATCTGGAATTTTGAAACTTCTGCTGTTCCGCCGCTATTACTCCAGAAATTGTTTGAAGTATCTATGTCGGCAGTTTCCCTCATAGGATCCAGTTGAATTGATTTTAATTTCTTGTCAAAATAGTAGGTCTTGGAAACTTTCTGCTCATTCATTCTCCAGATCTGAGCCGAAGATTTGTCGGTTAGTTTTGTTCCATCTTCGAACGTGAATTCCAGAATAATAGGCATTACCAAGCCTCCCTTATTGCTGAAATCAATCTGATACGCTGTGATATTTTTAAATTTATCTTTTTCTTTCTGGCTTAATGGTTCCGTTTCTTCTGTTTTTAAAGTGTATTCTTTATTCATGTCAACTTTTTCCTGACCTCGGTCGTATCTGTAATAGAAGTCCTGAGCGTCTTTGTCCTTGTCTACATAAAAAGTAATATTCTTATCTTCTCTGTTTCTGATTTTTGAAATATCTTCAAAATCATTTACTAAAGGCTTGTCTATCTTATATTTAGTTTCCTTTTCTTCTTTTGCAGCTGTTTCAAAATCAGGAGTTGCAACGGTTACTTTATCGATAGAGATATCTACAGGATCTGTTCCGTAGAACCATCCTCTCCAGAACCAATCCAGGTCTTCACCGCTTGCGTCTTCCATTGTTCTGAAGAGATCTGCGGGTTCAGGATGCCTGAAAGCCCATCTTTTGGCATAAGTTTTAAAGGCTTTATCAAAAAGTTCTCTTCCCATGATCGTTTCACGAAGAATATTTAATCCTGTTGCTGGTTTTGCATAAGCATTCGGACCAAACTGAACAATATTTTCGGAGTTGCTCATAATCGGTTCCAGCTGATCTTTCGGCAGCTTCATGTAGTCTACAATTGTCCAAGCCGGACCTCTTTTGGAAGGAAATTTATTATCCCATTTTTCTTCTGTAAGATATTCCACAAAAGTGTTCAACCCTTCATCCATCCAGGTCCATTGTCTTTCATCCGAGTTAATGATCATCGGGAAAAAGTTGTGCCCCACTTCATGAATTACTACGCCCAACATTCCGTTTTTAATCCCTTCGGAATAGGTTCCGTCTTTTTCTGTTCTTCCGAAATTGAAGCAGATCATCGGATATTCCATTCCGTTGGCTGCTTCTACAGATTGTGCCACCGGATACGGATAAGGAATGGTAAACTCTGAATAAGTTTTAATAGTATGGGCAACGGCTTTTGTAGAATATTTTCTGTACAATCCGTAAGCTTCTTTAGGATAGAAACTCATTGCCATTACTTTATTGTTGTTTTCAGGAATGGTAACGCCCATTCCGTCCCATACGAATTTTCTTGATGAGGTCCATGCGAAATCTCTTACATCATTTGCCTCAAATGTCCATGTTTTTCTTTGTTTGGAATGATTTTTTTCTGCTTTTTTAGCTTCATCCAGTGTTACAATTTCTATCGGTTCTGATGAAGTTTTAGACTTGTTATATCTAGCCAGCTGATCTGAAGTTAACACCTGATCGTAGTTTTTACATTCTCCGGTTCCGCCTACAACATGATCTGCAGGAACATTCATCGAAACTTTAAAATTTCCGAATACCAGTGCAAATTCTCCTCTTCCTGTAAACTGATGATTCTGCCACCCGTGAAAGTCGCTGTAAACGCACATTCTCGGATACCATTGGGTCATGGTATAAAGATCATTTCCGTCTTCAGGGAAATTTTCGTAACCGCCGCGACCGCCCATTTTCATTCTGTTTGGAATGTTGTAGTTCCAGTCTACTTTAAAAGTAAGTTTTTCTCCTTTTTTCAGTGGTTTTGGTAAATCAATACGCATCATGGTTTTGTTTACCGTATATTTTAATGGATTTCCTGATGCATCTGTTACTTTTTCAAGATTTACACCATATCCGTTATCTTTTGCAGGCAATTCGGTAGGCCTTAGCTGTTGATCATTCGATGCTTTGGGAAGGGTAGACAAGAACGGAAAATCTGCTTTTTTTACTGTAGATTGTTGATTTTCGTCAAGTTGAAGCCAGATGTATTCCAATTCGTCTGGAGAATTGTTGTAATACGTTACCGTTTCAGAGCCTTTCAGATTTCTTTTATCTTCATCAAGATAAGCTGAAATTTCGTAGTCTGCCCTGTTCTGCCAATAGCCGTGACCGGGTGCTCCGGAAGCCGTTCTGTAGATATTTGGAGTAGGAAGAATAGTTCCCAGCTGTTCAAATTTGTTCCCATGGTTACTTCCCGGATTGTTCTGAATATTTTGAGCGGTTAACCCGACATATGCAAACACCGAAAGTGCGGCAACTTTTAGTTTCATAACCGAAATTGTTTTAAGAATTAACAAATATAATAATAAGTAGTTGAAAACTTTAAAATGTTTCAATTCTAGAAAGGAATTCTCTCTAAAGCCATCTTTAAGGACAAAGCAAAGACTCCGGAGGAAACAAACAGAACCCAGTCTTTTTGATTAACCTTGAAGATTTTAAGCAAAATAAATAATAAAATTAAAATACCAAAAACAATGGCAATTTGCCCCAATTCCAGGCCGATATTAAAACCTAAAAGCGGGATGGCAATGCTCTGGCTTTTTGCAATCATTACCCTTGCCGTATTGGCAAACCCCATTCCGTGAATCAGCCCGAAAATCAGGGCTAAATAATAATTGGCTTTCATCAGCGTCTGTTTTTTATTCTTCATCAGGATATTGTCTAAAGAGGTTAAAACGATCGTTAACGGAATTAAAAATTCCACCCAAGCTGAATTGATTCTTACGATGTCTAAAATACTCAATGCTAATGTGATAGAATGTCCGATGGTAAAAGCTGTCACCTGAATCAAAATTTTCTTCCAGTCTTTGTAGGAATAAACGGCTATCAAAGCCAACACAAAAAGCTGATGATCCAGAGCGTCCAAAGAAATGATATGTTCCCAGCCAAGGTTTAAATAAAATAGAAAATCCTGCATCATAAAGTAAAAATATAAGCGCTTACGAAAATAATGATTAATTTCGGAACAAATTTAATGTACGCCATTATGAAGAATTTTTGGTTGTTTCTGCTTCCTGTGTTTTTTTTGTTTTCTTTTTCTGAAGCAAAACATCCTTATCATGTGGGTTCTGTGGAAATTAATTATAATTCAAAATCAAAAACTTTTGAAGTTACCGGAAGGTTTTTTCTCGACGATCTTGAAAATGGTCTTGGAAAGAAATACGGACAGCCTTTTCATTTTAATGATCCAAAATATAAAGCTCAGCTTAATGAAGCCCTAAAAAAATACTGTTCGGAATATTTTAAGCTTAAAACCAATAACAAGTTTTTGAAAGTTGATTTCGTAGGTTATGAAGAAGATCACGAATCCGTAAACGTTTATATGGAATCTGAAACAGTTGATAATCCCAGGAAAGTGGAAGCGGCAGTTAGTTTTTTATATAATTTTTTTGATGACCAGATTAATATTGTTCACATTATTGTAAATGGAGAAAGAAAGAGCGAAAAATTGATTTATCCTAATCGTTACTTATATCAGCAATTCTAATATTTTTTCTAAATAATTTAAATTTTTCCTTAGTTCAAACATGTTGATTAATTTGAACTTTATGTTAATTTATTCACGTATTATAGAATAAATAATTGATTTATTTTCAATTTTAAATTCGTTTAAATTACTTTAAATAGGATATTTAGAGTAGTTTTTATTTCTAATAACTGTGATGTTTTATTTGTTTTAACTGAAAACTATATTCATATATACTATTGGTTTTTAAAAAGTAAATAGTTATATTTGTTTTGACATTGATAGTTAATTTTACATAAAAATGTAGTATGTGTATGTTGATTTTCTTTTATGTTGCAAAAATTCGTGAAAATTTTCTGTTTTTGTTGAATATATTAAAAGCTAATATCCAAAAGAAAATATCAATCTCAAAATAACCTTTTTATGAAAATTAAACATTTCTATTTTTTACTGGCAATACTTGCCACAGGATCACTTGTTTCAGCTCAAGTAGGGATAAATACTGCAAATCCGCAGGCTTCACTGGATGTAGTTGGTAATGGAAGCAATACTTCTTTTAAAGACGGAATTATCGCTCCAAGAGTTTCAAAACAACAATTAGCTTCGAAAGTTGCGGGTACTTATGGCTCGGGACAAAACGGGGCTATGGTATATGTAACGGATATCACAACTCCGTCCGGTGTTACACCAAGTTTGGTTCAGGTTGCAAATATTAATACTACCGGTTATTATTACTTCAATGGTACACTTTGGGTAGCAGCTTCACCGACGGATGTGAATATTTATGATTCGGACGGAACCCTTCAAAGTAACAGAGTTGTAACGACAGCCGGAAATCAGTTGAACTTTACCGGCCCCAATGCTAATATCACAATTGCTACTGCTACTACAGAAGGCAGAGTTGTTGCCACAGGATCTACTAGAGCATCAATAGGGTTAATTTCCGAAACATCAACATTAAATATATTTCAGGATAATGCTAATCGGGCACAAATAACTACCAATGGAGCTTCCACAGGATTAAACTTAACCACTTTAAATGCTACTCCTCTTAATTTTTTAACCAGTGGAGTCAACAGAATGACCGTTACCAGCGGAGGAAATGTAGGTATCGGTACTATTTCTCCTGATACAAAACTACATGTCGTATCTACTGTAGCAAGTGCAAACCGATACAATATCATTGATGCTACCAACGGAACAAATCAATATGGAATCGTAGCTTTGAGAAATACATCTGCTCTGGCTACAGGAAATCTTTCTTTAATTGGTTTTACCAATAGCGGCCCTACATCCGGTGGCGCTAACTGGGCGTTGGGATCTGTCCGAACAGGAGCTACTTTAACCAACGGTTCGGAGGAAGATTTTTATATAGCAAACTCTACAGGCGGAGGTTTGATTGAAAGAATGAGAATTAACCCAACTACCGGAAATGTGGGAATCGGTATATCCACAGCTACCAATAAGCTTCATGTAAATGCTACAAACCCAGTAAGACTAGAAGGACTTCAGGCAGCGGCCGGAACAGCTGGAAGCCTTGTTGTGGATAATACAGGAGTGGTACAACTGCGTAATTCTTCCAGCATCAGTGCCGTGAGAGCTACTGGAAATCTTACGATTACGAATAATAATACAGTTACCAACACAAATGCATCAGGTGCTCCAACTGAAACTTTTGATAATCTTAATGAATTTGCCGGAAATACATTTACAGCCGCCTCAACAGGACTTTATAAGGTGGATTTCCAGATCAACTATCCTCAGAGAGCGTCTACCGAAGATAGTTGTGATGGCTATCTGGGTTATGCTTATATTAATTTAAACGCGACTACTTATACTTCAACTAGTACAAAAGTAACTATACCCGAAATATCAGGTGCTCCTTCTTATAATACCTGTGTCAATTCCGTATTAGTGAAAATGACGGCAGGAAATACTCTTACCTTTCAAGCAACAGTATATGGCTCTACAGCGAATACAACAAATATAACTACGCCTTATATTATCAATATAGTACGTGTAGATTAGAAAGGTATTTATACAATATTTCAGGCATTAAAAATTCTAATAATACAAATAATAAAAGCACCCGTAAATATGCAGGTGCTTTTATTATTTTTTTAATTCATTTAAAATGAGTTTTTTATCTAAAATGGTATGTAACTGGTATGCCTAGTATCTTTTGCTCTTAAATTATTATAAATGAATTATTTAACAAAAGTAGTATTTAAATGGTACTTTGAATTTTTTAGTTTTGGATAAATAATTTTTTAGCTTTGTATATTATTTCATTATTTGGTGACTATAGGATAACTTCCAAGAACAATAAAAACAGCTAAGAATAACAAAGAAAAAAAAATTATGAAAAAAAGCAGCAGATTAGTAATGTTCTTAACAGTGTTTACTGTTTCAAAATTATTTGCTCAAGTAGGGATTGGTAACGCCTCTCCACAGGCTACTTTACATGTCGACGGAGCAAAAGATAATCCTGTAAAAGGAGTTCCTAACAGCTCACAACAAAGCAACGACGTTGTAGTAAATTCGGCGGGGCAAATGGGAGTAGGTACAATTTCTCCAACGGTAAAGCTTCATGTTGTTGCTGATGCAGCCAATGCCAATAGATTCAGTTTAATAGATTTTCCTACAGGTACCAGTCAGTATGTAGGTCTTGCCCTGAGAAATACAGCACCTTTGGCCACAGGAAATTATTCACTTTTAGGATTTACAAATAGCGGGCCTGCCTCTGGCGGTGCAAACTGGGGACTTGGCTCAATACGTACAGGAAGTACATCTACCTCCGGAACTGAAGAAGAATTTTTAATTGGACAGTCTACAGGAGGATTTTATAATGAACGTTTAAGGATCAATGCAATCGGAAATGTGGGTATTGGTACGTCTACCCCTAATCAAAGTGCAATATTAGAGCTTTCCAGTACATCAAAAGGATTATTGCCTCCGAGGCTTACCACAGCTCAACGTGATGCGATCAATCCAAAACCGGAAGGCTTAATGATCTATAATCTTGATATACATTGTATGCAATACTGGAATTCAACAATGTGGGTTGGAAATTGTGGTACTTCCGGCGGGGGAAATACAATTACCGACTGTACTTCAGGAGCTCTGAACGGTACATATACACAAGGAGTCGGCATGAATTCAAGCAATACTGTTACGATTACCGTTAATGTGGCTCAAACAGGGGTTTGGTCAATAATTTCTAATGTAGTAAACGGCGTTAGCTGGTCCGGAACAGGAACATTTACAAGCACGGGAGCTCAGAATGTAACACTTACAGCGAGCGGAACACCTACCAACAGCGGAACATTTAATTATACTTTCACATTAGGAACCAGTACATGTTCAAGAAACATTACATTTGACAGCCCGGGAATCAATCCGTGCCAAGGTACAGGTTTTCTGGGGAGATCAGATTTTCCTAATACATATTCTATAAATGGTGTTCCCGTATATGTAACGGTTACTACTTCCGGAACGGGGCCAGGTGCTGCATATGGACAATGTGGAGGTCAGTCTAATACGGATTCATGGGGGATAGGTGTCAATGGAGCGAGTACAACTACATTTACTTATAGTAAACCGGTTACGGGAGCGAAGTTTAATATTACTCTCGCAGGAGGCCCGGGTGAAACAATTACGGTATCAGCGAAAAACGGCAGTACAACGGTAAATCCTTTGCTATCAAGTGGGCAGAGCTGCTTCCAACAACCTACTGTTACAGGAAATAATGTAACCGAAAGCGGTACTTTTACAGTAGGAGCTACCGTAACATCCATTACCATTACACATAATGGAGGTGGCACCGGAGCATATTTGCATGCTATTTTATGCGGAGCTACAGCTCAGTAAAATATAATATTTTTAATTAAAAAAAGCAGAACTTCATCGGTTCTGCTTTTTAATTTTCCAATTGTAAGAGAGCGTTTATTCCTTTGGCATGTTCCATTAAATCAGGAAAAAAATCATTATAACATTTTTGAAGAATATCTTTATTTTCTAAAAAAGCTTCAAAAACTGGAATACTCTGATCTAAATATTTTGCTTTATTTAAAACATTTCTCATACTGAATTTGATGTTCTGATCTTCGCGATAATTGTAAAGCCAATCATCTGCTTCCATTCTTTTAAGCATAGTTTTGAAATTTTCAGGAAGAAATTTTTCATGATCATTTAAAACTTTATAAACATGAAGCGAATGCGCTTTCCATTGGGCTAAAGAATTTAAACTTAAATCATTGG
>CBFGVN010000097.1:0-9379 GCA_965651845.1 uncultured Chryseobacterium sp.
CTCCAACTCCGATATTGTCGCCCTGAACCATGATTTCTTTTCCTTTAATGACAATATTTCCGGCTTTATCCATAAAAATCGAGCTTTCTCCACAGGTAAGCGTGATCGTTTCTTTACTGTCGACACTGATATTTCCGGCTCCGTCCAGAAACACAGAATTTTGGTCTTTATCTCTCACCGTCATTCCGCCACCGTCGTCCAGACTGATGATGTGACCGCTTTTACTGCTTAAACTCTTAATATTATTTCCGGCACCTCCGCCTCCGCCTACTCCACCGTGGAACATTCCTCCCATCACGAAAGGTCTGTCCGGATGCTGATGGGCAAAATTGACAACAACCTGATCTCCCACTTCTGGAATGGCCATAAACCCACGGTTTTTGCTTACTTTTTCGCTTCCACCACCATCGGGAGTCATCACACGAATGTATTCCGTAGTAGTAGAGCCGTTTTGCCAGTCAAACTGCACCTGAACCCTGCCCTGATTTAAAGGATCTGTATTTGAAATCACCTTTGCAAACTGCGAGTCCGCCTTCGGAGTCTGAAATTCCGGGCGGGGAATAAAACCAGTATCAGAAGCAATGGCATCGAAAGTTCCCGTGTAATACCCTCTTGCATCTACTTCATGATTCACTTCGGTTATCATTAATTTTGTGAAATAAGAAGTTTCATTGCTGTCGTTTTTACGCATCTCAATATCCGCAATACAGCCAGGATACAAAAACGGAACAGTGGTAGTCCCGGACGTTACAAATACATCGGAAGCCTTGCTTCCGGCTGTTCCTTTTTGAGAAGTTTCAACATCCATAAAAGAAGCAGCCTTTATCGGAGCCACTCTTAATGAAGGTGTTGTAAATGTTTTTTCTGAAATCTCGTAGGCCCGTTTTGCAATATCTGAAGTATGGGAAATTTTTGAACTTCCTGTTGTTAATTTTTCATTTTTACTGCTGTTATAGCCATAAAAACTTGGATTAACATGCTGCGCTTTCATTCTGATTTTAACATCATTCACACTGCTTCCATACGTTAGTTTTACAGGTTTTTCCTGAGGAGGAAGCTTTCCGAAATGCAGGACTTCTCCATCGTAATAAAACTGTTCTCCGTATGCTTCCGCCATTCTTGCCAGATAATTGTAATGCGTTTCTTCGTATTGAGAACTATAAGAAACATTTCCGTGCTGAGCATCTACCCGAAAATCGAATCTACCCTGCCCCAGACCTTCTTTGATTACCTGATCTGCGATGCTGTTTAAGCTGATCTCCTGCCCGCCTCCAAAACTCTGAATATGCGGTGCGGCATCAAGGAGAACTGTAGGACTGGATCCTGTAAGTACAATATTTCCAAGGCTTCCTTTTTCCTGACTGAATCCTACTTCGGTGATTACCCCTACAAAACTTCTTTCAGGGCCGTCTTCTACATCTTTATATTTGAAGACAACGGTAATTCTTTTTCCAAGAAAATTCTGAGCTTCTTCAAGATTGTGATTTTCCGCGCTTCCTAGTGTATCGTGAGCCAACAGTAAGCTGAATTCATGATGTTTGGTGGCACTTTGTTTCAGCTGAAAATGTTTGAAATGCTTTACCGTTTTTCCCTCCACCACAATATCGAGTTTCACGACACGGTTGATCCCCTGAATCTGGCTTTCTGGAATTGCTTTTGCATTATGTATTTTTGAAGTCGGCTGTTGAGACCAAACTTTATTTTCTACTAAAGTGGGCGAATTAGGCTGCAGCTTTTGGTTCATCAACATATTGGAAGTGCCTTGTACAACACCGGTATAAGCTTGAGCTTGCGCCAGTTTTTGGGTTGTTTTCTGAACGGTTCCTTTTGTTTTTTCCTGAATTTTTTCTGTAGCCTTGCCGATCGCCTGATTTTTCACCACCTCTTTCATCTCTCCCGCCTGTTTTGTTATGGAAGATTTTGTTGTTGCTGAGGAAGGTATTTTGGGCGTATTGTCATCCTGAAACATAGCCTTAAGATTTTGGTTAATTGGTATGTTTTGTTTTTAAATGCTAAAATTTATTCGATAAAAATCAAATAAATTCTTATTAATCCAATTTCAATAAAGTCCTGGTTGATCCTCCATTGAAGTGTCTGAAATAATTTAGTTTCAAAAAAATGAAAAAAACAGAATAGCATTCTCTATATGAGCGCACTATTCTGTAACCAATTTTATTTTTACTAAGATGATTGAATTTTAATTACTTAGCTCCCGGCCATAGACCTTCGTATTTCGAATTTCCGTAGTCGATCGTTTCTGCGCTTACGATAAAGCTGATCAACATACTGTTTTCGTCTACGGCATCAAAATCTACTTCGTGCTGAATCACGTATCCGTTTTCCCAGGTAAGGGTAATTAAAGTACCTTCTTCGTGAGATTTGTTGAACGTGATTTCACCTGTTGTAGGCTTGTATTTTCCGTTTAGTAAGCTTTCAAGGATATCAGATTTTTCAGTTGCTTCCACTGTAAGCTTAATGATCGCGTTGGAAGGGTCTTAAGCTACTCTACCAGAAACATCGGTAGATCTTGAAACGCTGTAGTTCAGCTTTAGTAATTTTTGTCCTTCGCCGCCGTTGAATTTTAAGATTCCTCTTGAATTTGCTGCCATGATTTGTAAATTTTAATCGTTAATATTTTGTGATTTGGTGTGATTTGTTGAGTCAAAGATAGACTACATATTTTTAACCTGAAAATTTTAAAATATTAATTTTAATTTTTGTCGTAATTCTACGATTTAATGTAGTAATTCTACGACAATAGAAATAAAATAATTTACAATTAATTAATAATCAATATATTACATCATTAAATATTAAAATAAAAGCATTATTTTTTTACACTATACAGGGAAATATTAAGAAAATTTAAGATACTTTTAATAATTGTTAACGTTTATTAATTTTAATTTTTAAATGAAAAAAATCCGGGAAGATTTGCACTTGCCGGAATATTATTTTTTTGTTTTATTTTTATTTTACCACAAAAAGTTTTTTAACACATGAGTCACATGAGATTTAAATTTAAAAGTAAAATATAAGATCACATGAGATGAAAATCGGAGATTTTTGCAAATTCTTGTTTTCTTGTTTAGAGTTTAAATGACCTTAAAATAATCGTTTTATTCTTTGTGCCTTTTGTAGTTAAATTTTCAATTATTTATAAGAATCATGAAACTCTCTTTCCGTTTTAAAAATTCTTGTACTGTCGACTTTTATCGGATATCCTCCAACCAATACTTCAAAGCTCTTATTATCAGGAGCGATTTTAAACTCAACATTGAAATTTTCACCGGCATTTTCAAACTGATCATCTGTTTCGAGCCAATTGAAAAAGGCTCTTCCTATGTATTGCTCATCTTTGGCGGTTTCCCAGGTGAAATTCAGTTCTTTCGGAATAGCCCTTTCTTTTACCGGAATTTTATCAATCCACGGGCGCAGAATGACTTCCTCTTCCCCGTTGTAATAACTGATATTGGATTCAAATAATTTTAATCCTTTATTTTCGGAAGTGAACAATGGCTTCCATGAATATTTTCGTCTGTAGTCGTCCCATTCTTTCGGTTTTACATCCATAAACCGATTTTTCTTCATCTCTTCACGCGTAACAGATAATTGAGAGAAAAATTTTTGCTCAAGCTTTTTATCATTTTCTACTACTTCAGCCTGAAACCTTCCCAATTCAATCTGAACGGCCCGAAACCTCAACCAAACAACCACCATTCCTTTCGGAGCAAATCCGAAAACGAGCGTTGTAAAGCTGTTGTAGGGGTTTTCTGCATTGTTGTACCTTTCGTTTCTTCCGAGATTTTTATATTCTTCCAAGGGTTTGTCGTACAGGGAAGCTTCCCTCTGAGCGTAGGCACGCTGCATATACTCTTTAATTTTATCCACTGGAAAATCTACTTTCAGGTGATAAAAAGTATCTTCATATCTTGAAAAATAGGTGATATCTGCGCCGATCGGGGTTCCGTGCTGCTCGGTCCAGCCTTTGCCGGAAGTACCCCATGTTCCCGAAGAGCTTCCGTAAGGTAAATTTGCGGGAATACCTTCCAATGTGATGATTTTATCCTCAACGGGTGTAACGATCATATTGTTGTTCGGACTGCTTATTTCTACATTAAATTCTGGCACTTTTTCTTCTTTCATTTTCTGGCAACGTATATTCTGGAAAAGGAGTATAAAAAAAAATAATATTTTTATCGTTTTATCCATTCTGTATATTTCTTTTGCGGTATTGGGCAGCCAATGCGCCTCTTCTTTTCGGTGCATTATTATTAGGTCTTGCATCGAGACCAATCTGGTTGGCCTTTACCGACCAGTGAAGATACTGATTTCTGAGTGTTTTCAGATCTTCTTCCTTAATATGTCCTAAATAAGATATGGCCTTAATATCCTGTTTATACTTCGCAGCCGAAGGTTTTTTCCCGGCTTTAAAATCTTCAACATACTTGTTTCTTAGCTGATTACAAGCATTCATATAGGATGATAATTGATTATAGATTCCACTTAAAAAAGCATCGTTTATTTTATGGTTTTCATTAATTAAATCCTCCAAATATTTCACTTCATGCTGTTTTGAGTAATGAAACATTTGGTTTAAAGGAATTTTATCGTATTTATTGGAAAGTTTTCTTGTTCCTACAAGACCGTAGTATAGGGAAGTTTTGTTCCACCAACGGTCATAATTAACCTCTTTTTGACTGAAATATTTAATTTCCAATTGTTCTTCATGATACCATCCTTCATCCACCACAATTTTTTTGAACGTTTCACATTCTTTATGGGTATTCACATTATCATAAGGATCGTAATAGTCACAATACAAAACCGAAACCTCCTCATCGCCGTCGCCATAAGATCCTCCGATATCGGAATGCACTCCGGGAAGAGTAAATTCCAGACCGTACAGACCTGTGCTGTCGATATTCGTTAAATCAAAATTATCTCTGTATTCATCATCAGAAGCCAGCTGCAGCACAAAATTCACTTTTCCGCCCCCTACTGCATCCAGCCCCAATTGTTTGGTGTCATTATCAATTCCGAAACCTCCTCTGTGATTGAGCCCGTAAGAAGCAACCGTATCATACAGCCCTGCAAAACGGAATCTGATCTCCTTAACTTCCAGATCCTGCGCCAAAAGGCAGGCCCCAAAATAACCATACCGCATAATAAATTGCAACTTGGAACCGTCTTTATCTTTTATAATTACATTATCACTATTAATAAATTCAGGAGGAAAAACCTGTAAAATCTCTTTTCCCCGCGAATATGAAATCAATGCAGGAGAATTCGCTACATGGATAAAATGTCTTGCCGCCGCAGCTCCCCTACTAAACCCAAAGACATTTACTGTAAGGACATTGATGGGTTTTAAATTATTTTTAAGCTTATCAACAATAGCTTCGGCGCCTTTTTTGCAGCCTTTGGCAACCTTCGCCACAACACCCGTGCTTCCTATTCCCTGAGCTACTCCACCTATAACGCTGTCACTTTTCCTGTCTTCCGTTCCGATGCCTTCAATATACCATGTTACCTGATTCTGGGCATTAGGATCTATCGTGTCATAACCGCGGGCAACATTGGTAAAATCGTTGTTATAGCTATCGTCCTTATCGCTGCTGGCTTCTTCAAAGCCTCCGCCAAGCTGGGTGTTGGTTTTATTATTTTGTGTACCGTCGAAAAACAGATTAAGGCTTACATCGATTGTATTGACAGGTTTATCATTAGGATTAATGGTCTGAGCCTTGTTATAGCTCACTCCCGTATCTTTTCCCTTCTGTTCAACGGTTGCAGTACTGTTGTGGCTGATGCCTTCCTTGGCAAAAGTCTTGTTGTCTCCTCCAGTCTGCATGACTGCTTTCCCTTCTACAAAATACTCGATGCTCATTGTTAGTGATTTTTAGATTTCTCGCCACTATTATTCTGAACTTCTTTTTCTGCGTGATGTTCCACTTTTCCCTGGCTGCTTACTTCAACACCTTTAAGACTGGTCAGTTTATGTTCCTTTTCGCCATACACTTCCATGTCACCTTTTACATAATGACTCATTTTTCCGACCACATTGGTCATGAAATCTGCTCCGGTAGTTAGATATTTCATTGAACCTACACTTTCCGTATGATTGGCCATGATGGTATCTGCTTTGTTCATTCCTACATTGGTGGTCATATTTTCACCAACGTTGATGTTCATGTTTCGGCAGTTTAACGTCATGGTTTCCGGAGCGGTAATGGTGATGTTGCTTCCGGTCGTATCTAAATGAATTTCATTGCCCGATTTATCCGTAATTATAATGCTTTCATCTTCTGTAAATACCACACGGTGACCACTTCTTGTCTGGATAGATTTTACCCTGTTATCCACACCGCCGCCAAGACCAACTGCACCGTGAAACATTCCTCCCATTACAAAAGGCCTGTCGGGATGGCTGTGAACAAAATTCACCATCACCTGATCTCCCACTTCCGGAATCGCCACATAGCCTCTGTTTTGAGTGATCTGATCTGTTCCCCCTGCATCTGGGCTCATCATTCTGATGAAATGTGTTGTATCATTAGCCTGCCAGTCGAATCTTACCTGTACTCTTCCTTGACCTTCCGGATCTGCATTGGAAATAACCGTAGCAATCTGTGGTTCAGCTTTAGGAGTTTTAAATTCAGGTTTGGGTAAAAATCCGGTGTCTGAAGCAATCCCTTCAAAGCTTCCTGTGTAATGACCGATGGTATCAATCTCGTGGGATGTTTCCGTCACCATGATTCTTGTGAAATAAGAAGACTCATTAGAATCCGGTTTACGCATCTGCACATCTACCACACAGCCCGGATGTAAAAACGGAACCGTCGTATTTCCTGATAATGAAAATACATTCACTGCCTGGCTTCCGGCCGTACTCTTTTGGGAATATTCTACATCAAGATGTGTTGATGCCTTAATTGGGGCAACCTGTAAAGCTGGTGTCTTATAAATTTTATCATTATGGGCATAAGCGGTTTTTGCTAAATCTCCCACATGCTGAATAGGAGTTTCTCCTGATGTCAGTTTTTCATTTTTACTGCTGTTGTAACCGTAAAATTGCGGTTTGGTATGAACTGCTTTTAATTCAACCTTAATATCATTGGCGCTGCTTCCGTAGGTTAGTTTAATGGGTTTGTTCTGAGGCGGAAGTTTTCCGAAATGAAGCACCTCACCATCATAATAAAACTGTTCGCCATATGCTTCTGCCATTCTTGCCAGATAATTGTAATGTGTTTCGTCGTACTGGCTGCTGTAAATAATCTGAGAATAATCATTTGTATCAACTCTTACATCAAAACGGCTAGAATCGATGCCTTGTTTAATCACTTCATTGGCAATAATTCCCATATTCACGGGAGATCCGCCGCCAAAACTCTGGATATGAGGCGCTCCGTCGAGCAAAATTGTCGGACTGTAACCTGTTAACACAATATTCCCCAGACTCATTTTTTCCTGACTGAACCCTACTCCCGTAATGACTCCTACAAAAGTTCTTTCAGGGCTGTTTTCAATATCTTTATATGAAATCACGGCTGTAAGACGCTTTCCGAGAAATTTATTCGCTTCTTCCAACGTATGGGTTTGGCGGCTTCCCAACGCATCATGAGCCAAAGTAACACTGAATTCGTGATGACGTCTTGCGCTTTGTGTTAATTTAAAATGTTTATAATACTTGATTACTTTTCCTTCGATGACCAGAGAAAGCTTCACGAGCCTGTTGATTCCCGTATGATGGTTCTCTGAGATTCCGTCGGCATTCTGAGCCGGGCGGAATGAAGGGCTTTTTAGTATATTTTGTGATTCTGTTTTCATATTGCCTGTGATTTGGATCTGTTAAACATTATCGCTTAGTGTCGTTATTGTTTGGTGATTAAAGTATTTCCTTCTTTTATTGATCTTGAAAGTATTTTGTTTTTTCTTAATAAAAAATCGGGCATTAGATCTGTCGGAAGATATAATGTGCTTTCGCCTTTCTGCTGAAGTTCTTCTGTAATTCCGGGGTTCCAGGAGAGCAGTTTTTCAACTTCTACGTCGAGTTCGTCTGCAATGATATTTAAATTAAAACCTGCATTAATATCCGTCTCTGCCAATTGTGCATTATTCTTATTGCTTCCTCCGTTTACAAAGAAAACCGTATTCATTCTGGAAGAATTATAATTACTTAAAACACTCTGCAGTTCTCCGGTTGCATAACAGGCGTTCAGGTATTTTTTAACATGATTAATTGTTTCCGTCGGAAGATATTTGTAAAAAACATGATATTGAGAAGAGCCCGCCGTCTGCATTGCCTTGGCGATATTTCCCTCTCCACAGTTGTAAGCCGCCACTACGGTTACCCAATTGTTGTATTTCTTGTATAAATTGGTAAGAGAAACCATTGCGGTTTTTGTACTTTTATAAAGATCATTGCGGTTTTGCTGCGTTAATCCGTATTGATTGGCATGAGCGGTCATAAATTGCCAAACTCCCACAGCTCCGGCTCCGGAAGTAATGTTTCTGTCGAAATGTGATTCAATTAAAGCCAGGTTTCTGAGGTGTCTCGGCAGACCTTTTTCTACCAGAGAATATTCTATAAAATCAACAATATCTTTATTGGCATTAATGATGCTTTTGTATCTTTTCACACTGCTTTCCGAAGTATCGGAGGCAGAAAGAAACTGCGCATTCATGATTTGTGAACACGTCAGCAATACTGCTGCTAGTAAAATATTTTTGAGATTTGGTTTCATTGTTTTTATTTTTTGTCGAAAAGGCTATTTTAGCGAAAAGGCTAAATTGCAAAATAGCTAATTGGCTTTTATTTTCGGCAAATTTGCTTTTTCGCTTTTTTGCTTTACTCTACTTTCCAGCTCAGTTTTTCCTCGTCAGGATTCCAGTCTACATGGATCGTCTGTCCGGATTTCACTTCTTCTCTTACGATCATTTTTGAGATCGGTCTTGCCAATTGAGATCGGATTACTCCCGAAATCTGTCTCGCTCCATACTTGCTGCTGAATCCGCCTAAAGCTAAGTTTTTCACAGCTTCATCGGAGATTTTTAAACTCATTCCTAATCTCGTTAATGATGTATGAAGTGATTTTAACTGAATATTAAAAATTCTCTCCGCAATAGATTCCGTAATCGGAGCAAAAGGGATAATTTCTGTGATTCTCGCTAAAAATTCCGGTCTGAAACGCCCTGAATTAGACATAATCTGCATTAATGAATTGGATTCCGGGATTTTTCCTTCTTCAAACTGCTTTACAATTTCCTCACTTCCGATATTTGAAGTAAACAAAATTAAGGCATTGCTGAAATCTCCTTCTTTTCCAAGCTTATCATGAACTTTTCCTTCATCCATGATCTGCAAAAACACATCAAAAAC